>CAXTDA010000482.1:332-3247 GCA_964242935.1 uncultured Burkholderiaceae bacterium
CTGGCTGACGACGATCCTGCTCGAAGGACGACCGCTGCGACCGTACAACGGGGGCGCCGGACGTCGGGGACGTAGTGCCGCGCGCCTTGCCGGTATTCGTCGCGCGCCTCGATCCGCAAGTCGACGGCGCGGCCCGCGACGGCCGCGCAGCGTCGCGCCAGCGACGCGATCGAGATGCCGGCGCCGGCGCCCACGTTGTACGGTCGCAGCGGTCGTCCTTCGAGCAGGATCGTCGTCAGCCAGACGACCAGGTCCGTCATGTAGAGGTACGAACGGCGCGGCGTGCCGTCGCCGCCGATCCGGATGCGGTCGCCTTCGATCGCGTCGCGGATGAAGTTGCCGATCGCGAAATGCGTCGCGAACGGCATGTGCGGCCCGACGAACGCGAAGCAGCGGGCGATCGTGATCGCCGACCCCCGCGACGCATGATCGATCGCGGCGAGCAACTCGGCGGCGCGCTTGCCCTCGGCGTACGCGCTTCCCGGGTCGAGCAGGTCGGGGGCGCCGCGATGATCCTCGGCCAGCGCGTCGATCCCGGCCGGCTGCGGTCCGTACACGGCGCCCGAGCTCAGCAGCAGCAGTCGCGCGTCGCGACGCCGTTCGAGCAGCGCGAGGACGTGCCGCGTGCCGTCGACGATGGTCGCGAACATTCGCGCGGGCTCGTCGGCGTTGAGCTGCGCGCTCGCGTCGGTCGCGGCGTGGATCACGTGCGTGAACGATCCCTGCAGGCCGCGGAGCGGCTCGCGCACGTCGGCCGCGATCCACGTGATCGCGGACGCCCGATGCAACGCCGGATGACGTCGCGCGAACGCGCCGGGGTCGCGGCTGACGGCGACGATGCGGAGGTCGAGCGCCAGCGACCGGTCGAGCGCGACCAGCGCATCGAGGAGCCAGGTGCCGAACCAGCCGGTCGCGCCGGTGACGAGGAGGCGCGCCCCGCGGAGCTGCGACTCGAAGCGCGACAACCGGGCGACGACGTCGTCAATGTCGCGCGCGTCGATCCCGCTCGACGAGCGGTTCGCGACGCGATCGATCGGCAGCGCGGCGGTCATCAGAAGCCGACCCCGAAGAACTGCTCGATCGCGGTCGCCGCGTAGTCGAGCATCGCCCGGTCGAGTCCCGGATAGACGCCGATCCAGAACGTGTCGTTCATCACGCGGTCGGTGTTGACGAGGTCGCCGACGACCCGGAAGTCGCGGCCCCGCAGGTACGGCTGGCGCGTCAGGTTGCCCGAGAACAGCAGCCGCGTGCCGATCTTCCGCTCGTCGAGATACGTCAGCAGGTCGACGCGCCGCGTCGCCGCGGCCTCGCGCAGCGTCACCGGGAAGCCGAACCACGACGGGTCCGCGTGCGGCGTCGGTTGCGGCAGCTCCAGGAATTCGTCGCAGCGCGCGAGGCGTTCGTGGAGGAACGCGAAGTTGGCGCGACGCGCCGCGACGAAGCCGTCGAGGCGATCCATCTGCGCGAGCGCGCAGGCCGCCTGCATGTCGCTGATCTTGAGGTTGTAGCCGAGATGGCTGTACGTGTACTTGTGGTCGTAGCCGAATGGCAGGTCGCCGTGCTTCCAGCCGAAGCGCTGGCCGCAGGTGTTGTCCGCGCCGGGCGCGCACCAGCAGTCGCGGCCCCAGTCGCGGATCGACTCGGCCGCGCGTTTGAGCAACGGATCGTCGACCAGCACCGCCCCGCCCTCGCCCATCGTGATGTGGTGCGCGGGATAGAAGCTCAGCGTCGCGACGTCGCCGAACGTTCCGACCTTCCGGCCGCGCCAGGTCGCGCCGAGCGCGTCGCAGCAGTCCTCGACCAGCCACAGGTCGTGGCGCTCGCAGAAGGCGACGACCGCGTCGACGTCGAACGGATTGCCGAGCGTGTGTGCGAGCATCACCGCGCGCGTGCGGTCCGACAGCGCCGCTTCGAGAAGATGCGAAGCGACGTTGTAGGTCGGGATGTCGACGTCGACGAAGACCGGGATCGCACCGTTCTGCAGGATCGGGTTGACCGTCGTCGGGAAGCCGGCCGCGACCGTGACGACCTCGTCGCCGGGGCGAATCGCCCGGTCGCCGAGCAGCGGCGACGTCAGCGCCGTGAACGCGACGAGGTTCGCCGACGATCCGGAGTTGACGGTCAGCGCGTGCGCGACGCCGACGTAGTCCGCGAGTCGCCGTTCGAACAGCGCGTTGAAGCGGCCGGTGGTCAGCCACGCGTCGAGCGCGGCGTCGACCATGTTCGTCATCTCCGGCGCGCCGACCACCTTGCCGGACGGCGGGATCGGCGTGACGCCGGGCGCGAACGCGCGGACCGGCGCCGCGTCGGCGTACTCGACGACCAGCGCGCGGATGCGGTCGCGCAGTTCGTCCTGGCGACTCGCCGGCACCGCCACGCCGGGGTCCACCGCACGGATCGGGATCGTCGCGCTCAAGGGGCCGTCGTCCTCATGCGGCGGCCGCTTCGCGCGACCGGACGTTCGTGACCGCCGCGAGTTGGTCGAGCACGATCCGCCGAAGGTCGCCGCCGTCGATCGCGACGCGGCAGGCGTCGGCCGTCATCGCGAGCGCCTCGTCGATCGAGCCCGTCGGCTGCCAGCCGAGCGACGTCCGGGCCTTCGTGCTGTCGAGCGCCAGCGCCGCGGCTTCGTGCAGCGATGCGTCCTCGGCCACGTGCCAGCGCGCGCCGCGGTCGAGCATCGTCGCGAAGCGCCGCGCCACCTCGACGACCGTCATCGCGCCGGCCGCGTCCGGACCGAAGTTCCATGCGCCGGAGAAGCGCGTCGGCTCGGTCGCGAGGCGTTCGGCGAGCAGCAGGTAGCCGGCGAGCGGGTCGACGACGTGCTGCCACGGCCGGGTCGCGTACGGCGAGCGGATCGGCATCGACCGGCCGGTCGTCGCACTGCGGACCAGGTCGGGGATCAGCCGGTCGGC
>CAXTDA010000483.1:0-3240 GCA_964242935.1 uncultured Burkholderiaceae bacterium
CGAAGCCGATCCTCGAGATCAACCCGCACCACGGGCTCGTGATGAAGCTGAAGGCCGAGAGCGCGAAGGGCGACGACGGCAGCAGCGCGCGCTTCGACGACTGGTCGCACGTGCTGTTCGACCAGGCGACGCTCGCCGAAGGCGGCCAGCTGCAGAACCCGGCGGCGTTCGTCAAGCGGATCAACGTGCTGCTCGGGGCCTGACGAGGCGGAGGTCAGGACCGGTCGCGCGTCCGGTCCCGGGGTCGAACGCGCGAGGCGATCGCGTCGACGATCAGCGGTCCGAGCGACAGCGTGGCCAGCGCGAGCAGCGTGCTCAGGATGGCGGTCGACTCGCGACCCCATCCGGCGGCCATGCCGATGGCTGCCGTCATCCAGATGCCGGCGGCGGTGGTCAGGCCCGTGATCGCGTTGGCGTCCTCGCGCTTCAGGATGGCGCCGGCACCAAGGAAGCCGATGCCGGTGATCACGCCCTGCATGACGCGCGTCATGTCGTCGTTCGTCACGCCCGCGAGCTGCGGAATCATCACGAAGACGGCCGCGCCGATGCAGACCAGCATGTGGGTCCGCAAGCCGGCCGACTTGCCTCGCACTTCGCGCTCGAGACCGAGCAAGGCGCCGAGCGTCGCGGCGACCAGCAGCCGCAACGTGACGCGGGTGATCTCGCGAACGTCGCGGAGGTCCGAGAACTCCGCGATGACGGTCTCGACGATCGGTCGTAGCCATTCGCTCATCGCGAGGTCGCGCCGCGCGCGGTTTTCAGCAGAAGCATGGCGAGTTCGTCGTTCGATGCCCCGACGGGCGACCCGCGAACTCTACTGCCTGCCGCCGCGGTGGTCGGCCGTCATCGCGTCGGCGTCTTCGCGACGCCTTGATCCGGCTTACCGAAGGAAGGCTCGGCATAGGGCAGTCCACCGCGCTCAGCCGTTGCGAAAGAGGAAGCTGTAAGCATTCAGGGCCGGCACGCCGCCGAGGTGGGCGTACAACACCTTCGAGCCGGCCGGGAACTCGCCGAGCCTCACCTTCTCGACCATTCCATGCATCGACTTTCCCTCGTAGACGGGGTCGGTCAGCATGCCTTCGAGCCGGGCGCAGAGGCGGATCGCCGCCAGCGTGCCGTCATTCGGCAGGCCGTATTCCGGACCGCCGAAGCGGGTGTCCAGCACCACGTCTCGCTCGGTGATGTCGCGCCCGAGGCCGACGAGCTCGGCCGTGTTCTTCGCGATGCGCACGATCTGGTCCGCGGTCTGCCGTGGCTTGGCCGAGGCATCGATGCCGATGACGCGGTCGGCGCGGCCGTCGTCCGCAAAGCCGACCACCATGCCCGCCTGCGTGCTGCCGGTGACCGAGCAGACCACGATGTAGTCGAACCTGAAGCCGAGTTCGGCCTCCTGCTGGCGCACCTCTTCGGCGAAGGCCACGAAGCCGAGGCCACCCTTCGGATGCTCCGAACAGCCGGCCGGAATCGGGAAGGGCTTGCCGCCGGACCGGCGCACGCTTTCCATCGCCTCTTCCCAGCTCTTGCGGATGCCGATGTCGAAGCCCGCCGCATCGAGCCGCACGTCGGCGCCGAGGATGCGCGACATTTCGATGTTGCCGACCCGGTCGTACACCGCGTCGGCGTAGTTGACCCAGTTCTCCTGCACCAGCACGCACTTCATTCCCAGATGCGCCGCCACGGCCGCGACCTGGCGCGTCTGGTTCGACTGGATGCCCCCGATCGACACCAGCGTGTCGTAGCCGCCTTCGAGCGCTTCCGGGATCAGGTATTCGAGCTTGCGCGTCTTGTTGCCGCCGAACGCCAGGCCGCTGTTGCAGTCCTCGCGCTTGGCGTAGAGCTCGACCGCGCCGCCGAGATGCGCGCTCAGGCGCTTGAGCGGGTGGATCGGCGTGGGGCCGAAGGTGAGCGGGTAGCGCGGAAAGCCGTGAAGGTTCATGTCAACGATTCCTGGTTGAACGGGTGACCGGGAATCGTAGTAAGAATGTGCCGTTCGATGGTTGCGAACTGATGGCGACGCGCGCACAGATCGCCTCCGAAATGAACGACGTTCAACTATTCGTTTCATGAAAAGTTCGAAGAGCACAACAAAATTGTCCTCGAAGGCCGGACTGGATCGCACGGACAAGGCGATCCTGCGTGCGCTGCAGCGCGACGCTTCCGTGTCGAACGTCGGGCTCGCGGTCAAGGTGAACCTGAGCGCGCCCGCGTGCCTGCGGCGCGTCGAGCGACTCAAGTCGACGGGGTTCATCAAGGGCGTGGTCGCCCTGCTCGACGCGGCCGCGCTGGATTGCGGCAGGCTGGTCATGATCGGCGTGGTGCTCGACCGGTCCACGCCCGAGTCCTTCGCCGCTTTCGAGAAGGCCGTGCAGAAAGTGTCAGGCTGTATCGAATGCCACGTCGTCACCGGCGAGTTCGACTACTTCATGCTCGTCCGCACACGCGACAACGACACCTACAACCGCCTGCATGCCGAGCAGTTGCTCTACCTGCCCGGCGTCCGGCAGATCCGGACCTTCATGGTGCTGAAGCAAGTGATGTCGACGACCCAGTTGCCGCTGCCGTCGTGAATCACTTCGGTAAGACGCCTCCGCCGAACCGGAGGGGTCCGCGACCCGGCCTCAAGCCACCGTCAGCGTGACGTCGATGTTGCCGCGGGTCGCGTTCGAGTACGGGCACACCTGGTGCGCCTTCTCGACCAGCGCTTCGGCCTGTGCATGGTCCATCCCCGGTGCCGTGATCTTCAGCTCGACCTGGATGCCGAAGGCCTGGCCCATCGGCCCGATGCCGACGCTGCTGTCGATCGTCGTGTCGGCCGGCAACGCCACCTTCTCGCGCCCGGCCACGACTTTCATCGCCCCCAGGAAGCAGGCGGCGTAGCCGACGGCGAACAACTGCTCGGGGTTGGTGCCGGTCGCGCCGTTGCCGCCGAGCTCCTTCGGGGTCGTGAGCTTGACGTCGAGGACGTGATCGGACGAGCTGCCGGTGCCTTCGCGGCCGCCCTTGGCCGTGCCGTGCGCCGTGTAGAGCACTTTGTCGAGTGACATGCGGATTCCTTTTTCGAGTTGATCAAACCGGGTCGGTCGCCGTCTCGACCGCCGTCTCGCGCGATCGCGCGACCGCGTCGCGCGCAGCGATGCCGACCGGGTCGCCCATGATATAGACCTCGCGGACCGCGCGGTCGTCGCCCATCGTCGTCAGCATGAACAGCACTTCGTCGATCGACCGGCAGTGCTTCATCCG
>CAXTDA010000484.1:0-3240 GCA_964242935.1 uncultured Burkholderiaceae bacterium
GTACGCGCGGTGGAGGTTCCCGACGATGCGCTCGGCGTCGAGCCAGCCGGCGTAGTCGTGCAGGGCGACCTCGCCCTGCGCCGTGAACTTGAACGCGTTCGACAACAGGTTCCGCGCGATCTGCGCGAGGCGCTGCCCGTCGGTCTCCATGCGTTCGGGCATGTCGGGCTCGACGGTGACGCGAAACGCGAGGCGCTTGTCCCGGGCGATCGGCTCGAACGTCTTGACGAGGGCCTCGACGACCCGCGCGACGACGACGGTCTCGACGACCACCTCGACCTTGCCCGCCTCGATCTTCGACAGGTCGAGGATGTCGTTGATCAGCGTCAGCAGGTCGTTGCCGGCCGACGAGATGGTCTCGGCGAACTTCACCTGCTCCGCGGTCAGGTTGCCGTGCTTGTTGTCGGCGAGCAGCTTCGAGAGGATCAGCGTCGAGTTGAGCGGGGTCCGCAGCTCGTGGCTCATGTTCGCGAGGAACTCGCTCTTGTACTGGTTCGAGCGCTCGAGGTCGCGCGCCTTTTCGGCGAGGATGTCCTGCGCCTCGACCAGCGATTCCTTCTGGTCCTCGAGCAGCTGCGCCTGCTCCTCGAGCTGCGAGTTGGTCTGTTCGAGTTCGGCCTGCTGGCCCTCGAGCTGCGCCTGCGACGCCTTCAACGCGCGGCCCTGCTCCTCGAGTTCCTCGTTGCTGACCCGCAGTTCCTCCTGCTGCGTCTGCAGTTCCTCGGCCTGGCGCTGCGTCTCGGCGAGCAGGTGATCGGCGCGCTCGCGCTCGCGCGCCGAACGGATCGAGACTGCGATTCCTTCCGCGACGCGCATCAACAGCTCGCAGTCCTCGGGCTTCGCCCTGCCGAAGAGGCCGAACTCGAGGACCGCGTGGACCTCGCCGTCGCTGCTGGCCGGCGCGATCAGCAGCTCGCGCGGCTTGCCCCGGCCGAGCGCCGACTGCACCTCGATGTAGTCGTCGGGCAGCGCGCGGACCGCGATCAGGCGGTTGTCCTTGGCCGCCTGGCCGATCAATCCCTCGCCGAACGCGACGGTGTCCGCACGCGACGACACCGACGACCCCGCGGCGTAGCCCGCGACACGGTGCAGCCGGCCGTCCTCGCCGGTCGCATGGAATGTCGCGAGCGGCGCATCGAGATAGCGCGCGAGGAACGCGAGCGCCTTGCCGGCGAGCGCATCGAGCCGCTTCTCGCCGAGCAGTTCGGCGCCGACGCCGGCGACGCCCGCGCGCAACCAGCTCTCGGTCTCGCGCTCGCGATGGCCGCGCGCGAGCAGGAGCCCGGTCAGCGCGATCAGGAACAGCAGGACGGCCGCGCCTGCCATCGTCATCTCGAACGCCATCCGGATGGCCGCGTCGGCGTCGGCCTGCCGGCCCGCGAGCACCGTGCGTTCCTCGGTCTGCATCTCGCCGACGAGGTTGCGGATCGCATCCATCACGATCTTGCCCTGGTCGGTCCGCACGATCGCGAGTGCGCCGTCGACGTCGCCCGCCCGCCGCAAGGTGATCGTCTCCTGCAGCTCGGCCATCTTCCGCGTCACCAGCGGCTCGAGTGCCGCGAAGCGCGTCCGTTGCTGCGGGTTGTCGGTGATCAGACCGCGCAGCGTCGCGAGTTCCGATGGCACCGCGGTCTGCGCCGGGTTGTAGCGCGACAGATAATTCTCGGTCCCGGTCAGCAGGTAGCCGCGCTGCCCGGTTTCCGCATCCTTCACGTTCGACAACAGCAGTTGCAGCTCGTCGATCACCTTCAGCGTGCGGGCGATCTGTTCGGTCAGGACCTCGCTTCGCACCAGCGACCGGTAGGCGAAGGTCGCCGTGCCGATCACGACGAGCGCCGCCACCGTCAGGCCGACGAAGTGCCGCGTCGGCAACGCGAAGCGCTTTCGCGCATCGCGGACGAGATCGGCCGCCGAAAAGTCGCTCATGGACGCTCGAGAGAACGCGGAAGCTCAGGCGTTGCGGACGCCGAGCACGACGCTCGATGCCTTGAAGATCGCGGTCGCCGGCAGACCGGCCCCGAGCGCGAGTTCGGTCGCGCTGTCGTTGGTGATCACCGCGACGACCGTCGTGCCGCCCGCGACACGCATCACGACTTCGGTATTGACGGCACCGGGCGTGACGCGGGTCACTTCGCCCTTCAACTGGTTGCGAGCCGACAGGCGCACGTCGTCATTCTCGGTGACGATGATGATCGACGACGCCTTGACGAACCCGAACGCCGGCACGCCGGGCTCGAGGCCGAGCGCCTCGCGGCTCTCGCGCGTGACGGTGGCGACGATCTCGACGCCGTCCGCGGTCGCGAGCGTGATCTCGTCGTTGACGCCACCGGCCCGGACGGTGCGAACCGTGCCTTCGAAACGATTCCTTGCGCTGGTCTTCATGGGGGTCTCTCGGGACGGAGGGGCGGCGGCGGAGTCTACCGTCTCGACGATCCGCCCGTCGTCGAGGTGGAACGCTTCGTCGCCGAACCGCGCGAGGTCGTCCGGGTCGTGCGTGATCATCAGGACCGGCAGGTCGACCGACCGCAGCAACTGGTCGAGTTCGTCGCGCATCCGCCGACGCAAGTTCGCATCCAGCGCCGCGAACGGCTCGTCGAGCAGCAACGCGCGCGGCGAATGCACGAGCGCGCGAGCCAGGGCGGTTCGCTGGCGCTGCCCGCCCGACAGATCCCGCGGCCTCTGATCGGCGACGTCCACGAGTTCGAACGCCCGCAGCCAGCGTCGCACCGGCTCGCTGTCGATCCGCGCGGACGGGTTGGCGAGACCGCCCGACAGGCCGAACGCGATGTTCTGGCGTACCGACAGCTTCGGAAACAGCGCGTAGTCCTGGAACAGGTAGCCGAAGCGCCGGCGCCGTGCCGGCACGTCGATCCCGAGCGCGCGGTCGAAGAGCACCTCGTCGCCGAACGCGATGCGGCCGCTGTCGGGCGCCTGCAACCCGGCGAGCGCCTGCAGCGTCTGGCTCTTGCCGGCGCCGGACGGCCCGTAGATCACGGTTCGTTTCGTCCGCGTCCGGAAGCGGACCCGGAGCTCGAAGGTTCGTGCACCGCTCGTCAGGCGCTTCGCGATGTCGACGTCGAACGTCATGCAGGGCCGGCGGTCGACGTCATCGCAGGCCCCGGTGCGGCGCGAGCCGGCCGGCCGCCAGCAGCACCGCGATGCACACCAGCGACGTGACGACGACCAGGAAGGTCGCCTGCGCGTCGTCGCCGGCCTGCACCGCTTCATAGACGGCCATCG
>CAXTDA010000485.1:0-3231 GCA_964242935.1 uncultured Burkholderiaceae bacterium
TGACGTGGGAGAGCTCGACCGACGGCCTCGCCGCCGACGAGAACGACGCGATCGTGCGGCTCGCCCGCAGGCTGTCGCGGCACGACGCGACCGGCAAGGTCTCGTACGGCACCGAGGCCGGCCTGTTCCAGCAGATCGGTATCCCGACCGTGATCTGCGGGCCGGGCGACATCGCGCAGGCGCATGCGCCCGACGAGTTCGTCGCGCTCGATCAGCTCGCGCAGTGCGAGCGCTTCATGGCACGGCTCGCGGACGGCTGATCGCCGGCGCTTGCGATGCGCGGTATCGGTCGTCCCCGCCGCGCGAACTCGCCGAGGCCTCGGTGAACGAGCCGCTGCCGGTCGCCGCATCGGAAGAGTCCGTGTCCGAACGCATCCGGAGGCGATTGCAGGCCGAGGGACGGCCGTTCTTCGCCAACGACAACATCGCCCCGTTCATTGCCGACGCCGACGAGCTGAACGCACTGGAGACCGAGGTCACCGAAAGGATGGAGGCGCTGCTGCGCTCGCTCGTGATCGATACCGTCAACGATCACAACACGCGGGGCACTGCACGACGCGTCGCGAAGATGTTCCTGCACGAGGTCTTCCGGGGTCGGTACCACGCGCAGCCGACCATCACCGAATTCCCGAACGCGAAACACCTCAACGAACTGATGATCGTCGGGCCGATCGACGTGCGCAGTGCCTGCTCGCATCACTTCGTGCCGATCATCGGCAAGCTGTGGATCGGCATTCTCGGCAGTGAGACGGCCAACCTGATCGGGCTGTCGAAGTTCTCGCGGATCGCGGACTGGGTGATGAGCCGCCCGCAGATCCAGGAGGAAGCGGTCGTGCAGCTCGCCGACCTGCTGGAGCAGGCCATGCGTCCCGACGGGCTCGCGATCGTCCTCAAGGCCAATCACCTCTGTACGCAGTGGCGCGGCGTGAAGGACAGTTCGCACATGACGAACAGCGTGATGCGCGGCACGTTCCTGACCAACGCGCAGTCGCGCATGGAGTTCCTCGGGCTGTTCGACTGACCGACGGCCGGGCCGCAGGCCCGGTCGCCGCGAGCGACGCCTGCGAGCCTTCTCGCGCGTCGCGACAGCCTGCGCGACGAGCGCCTGCCCTGCGTCCGACCGCGCCGCCGCGTCAGGCGTGTTCCGCGACCTGCGCCGCCAGCACCGACCCGCGCCGCGCCTCCGACTCGCTCGTGCGGTTGAAGAAGGCGTTGAGCAGCACGGCCGAGATCGACGCGAGGATGATGCCGTCGTTGACGATCGGGCCGAGCACCGGCGGCACGAACGCGAAGAACTTCGGCGCGACGATGGGGATGACCCCGAAGCCGATCGAGATCGCGATCACCAGCACGCTCCGCGGGTGCTTCACGTAGTCGACCGTGGCCAGGATCTTGATGCCGGTCGCGGCGACCATGCCGAACATGATGAAGCCGGCGCCGCCCAGCACGCACTGGGGAACCGTCGCCACGATGAACGCGAGCTTCGGGATCAGGCCGAGTCCCAGCATGATCACGCCGCCCGCGGCGCAGACCCAGCGGCTGTAGACGCCGGTCACGCCGACCAGTCCGACGTTTTGCGAATAGGAGACGTAGGGAAAGGTGTTGAAGACGCCGCCGATCAGCGTGCCGAGCGCATCGGCGCGCAGGCCGCGGACGATGTCGGGACCCTCGACCTTGCGTCCGGTCATCGATCCGAGCGCGAGGAACATCCCGGTCGCTTCGATGAAGACGATCGTGACGACGAGGCACATCGTCATGCACGGGATCAGCGAGAACGTCGGCACGCCGAATTGCAGCGGCAGCACGAGGCGGATCCACGGCTCGTTCGAGAGGCCGGTGAAGTCGGCCCAGCCGAGCGCGATCGTGACGACGTAGCCGATGATGATCCCGAGCAGCACCGCCATGTTCGTGACGAAGCCGCGTCCGAAACGCAGGATCAGCAGGATCGAGCCGAGAACCAGCGCGGCGACGGCGAGCAGTTCGGGAGCGCCGAATCGGGGGTTGCCGGCACCGCCCGCGGCCCAGTTGATCCCGACCCGCATCAGGACCACGCCGATCATCAGGATGATCGTTCCCGTCACGACCGACGGGAAGAAGCACAGCACGTGGCGGACGAACGGAGCGACCACCAGCCCGAACACGCCGCCGACGATCACGGCGCCGTAGATGCCGGTCAGTCCGACGCCCGGCATCGCCGCCATCGCCAGCATCGGCGAGATCGCGACCGCGGTGACGCCCATGATGATCGGCAGCCGGATGCCGAACTTGCCGAAGCCGATCGTCTGCACCAGCGTCGCGATGCCGCACGCGAAGAGGTCGGCATTGATCAGCATCGCGATCTCTTCCTTCGACAGGTGCAGCGCGGCGCCGAGGATCAGCGGGACCGCGACCGCGTTCGCGTACATCACCAGCACGTGCTGAAGGCCGAGGGTCGCGAGGCGCTGCCACGGCAGGACCTCGTCGACGGGATGGATGGCAGGGCTGTTCATGATGGCGCCTTTCGATCGGTTGGGGGTCGGAACGCTCTGTTAGCGCACGAAGGGGGCCAGCTCCTTGGTCCTTGGAAATCAACGTCTTGCACCCGGTCGGCGGCGCGGGCCGGTGTCGCGGGTGTCGCGTGGCACGACAGTTGCGTCGGTTCGACACCGATTCACGAGACGCTCGTTCCGCGACATTCATGGCAGCCGGCTCGCTCGAAGCCCCGCAGCGCCGCTGGCCGCTGGTGCCGGCCGCAGTCGTCGGAACGAGCGTGTCCCTCCTGCTCGCGGCGTACGTCGCGCACTGGGAGCACACCGGCACCGGCGACGAACTGCGGCGACTCGCGGCCGAACGCATCGAGTTGCTCGATTCGACAGTCCGCGTCTCGATGCAGGTGCTCTACTCGCTGCAATCGCTGCATGCGGCGACCGGACGGATCGAACGGGCGCCGTTCGCCCGCTTCGCCGGCGATGCGCGCACCCGGCATCCCGAACTGCAAGCACTCGAGTGGGCGCCGCGGGTCGCCGACGGCGATCGTCCGGCCTTCGAAGCACGGACGCGCGACCTCGGCTTCCCGTCGTTCCGGATCACCGAGCTGACCGCAGCCGGCGCACTGGTTCCTGCCGCAGAGCGCGCCTCGTACTTCCCGGTCGAATACATCGAGCCGCTCGCCGGCAACGAGGCGGCCCACGGCCTCGACCTCGGGCGGGATGCGTCGCGACGGGCCGCGCTCGAGCGCGCGGTGGCCGGCCG
>CAXTDA010000486.1:0-3206 GCA_964242935.1 uncultured Burkholderiaceae bacterium
CGTCGGGTTCGGGTTCGTCGGGCGAACTGTTCCGCGTCGCGCAGATCGACCGTCTCCGCGTCTTCGTCACGGTCCCGCAGGAGAGCGCGAACGCCGTCGAGCCCGGCAACGACGCGAACGTCTTCGTGCAGGGCCGCGCGGAGCCGACCCGCGGCCGGGTCGTGCGGACCGCCCGGTCGATCGACCCGGTGGCGCGCACGCTGCTGACCGAGGTCGAGATCGACAACGCCGGCCGGGCGCTGATGCCCGGCATGTACGCGCAGGTCCGCTTCAGCTCCCCGCGTTCGAGCTCGCCGATCCTCGTCCCCGGCGAGGCCGTCATCGCGCGCGCGGACGGCTTGCGCGTCGCGGTCGTCGAGCCGCTTCGGCCCGAGGATCGCGCGCGCCTGCCGAAGCAGGCGGCCGGCGGTGACGCGAAGAAGGACGATGCGAAGAAGGACGAATCGAAGAAGGACGAATCGAAGAAGGGCGAATCGAAGAAGGACGAATCGAAGAAGGACGATGCGAAGCAGGGCGATGCGGACGAAGGGCCGCAGAACCTCGACGATGCCCGCCGCATCCATCTGCAGAAGGTCGAGGTCGGGCGCGACTACGGCACGGCGATCGAGATCACGCGGGGCCTCGAGCCCGGCATGAAGGTCGTCGCCAATCCCGGCGACGAGACGGCGGACGACGCGCTCGTCATCCCGAAGCAGGGCAAGGCGCCCGACGACGACGCGAGCGGGCAGGGCGATCGACCGCCCGGCGGCAACGCATCGCCGAGCATGACGGCGCCGACGAAAGGCAAGTCGGGCGGGAAGTGACGCGCTGAACCGTGCGCCTGCCGTGTGAAAATGCAGGCCGCTCGTTTCCTGCTGCCTCCACCGATGCTCGACCTTCAGCAACTCCGCAAGGACCTCCCGCGCGTCGTCGCGGCCCTCGAGACCCGCGGCTACGCGTTCGATCGCGACGCCTTCGAGTCGCTCGAGTCCGAGCGGAAGCGCGTGCAGACGGCGACCGAGTCGCTGCAGGCGACGCGGAACGCGCTGTCGAAGCAGATCGGGCAGCTGAAGAGCCTCGGTGAGGACGCATCCGCGGTGATGGCCGAGGCCGCCGCGATGCCGGATACGCAGAAGGCGCTCGAGGGCCAGCTCGCGCGCGTGCAGGCCGACCTGCTGGCGTTCCTGCAGGGGATCCCGAACCTGCCGCACGCCACGACGCCGGCGGGCACCTCGGAGACCGACAACGTCGAGGTGCGGCGCGTCGGCACGCCGCGCGTGTTCGACTTCCCCGTCCGGGACCACGTCGACGTCGGCGCCGCGCTCGGGCTCGACTTCGAGACGGCCGTGAAGCTGTCGGGCACGCGCTTCGCGCTGATGAAGGGTCCGGTCGCGCGCCTCCATCGCGCGCTCGCGCAATACATGATCGACCTGCATACCGAGCGGCACGGCTACGTCGAGTGCTACACGCCGTACATCGTCAACGCCGAGTCGCTGATCGGCACGACGCAGCTGCCGAAGTTCGGCGACCAGTTGTTCTCGGTGCGGAAGGGCGGCGCCGACGACGACGAGGCCGAGTCGCTGTACCTGATCCCGACCTCCGAGGTGTCGCTGACCAACACGGTCCGCGGCGAGATCGTGCCGCTCGAGTCGCTGCCGATCCGCATCACCGCGCACACCCCCTGCTTCCGTTCGGAGGCGGGCAGCTACGGCCGCGACACGCGCGGCATGATCCGCCAGCATCAGTTCGACAAGGTCGAGATGGTGCAGATCGTCGAGCCGTCGAAGTCGGACGCGGCGCTCGACGAGATGATCGGTCATGCCGAGACCGTGCTCCGCGAGCTAAACCTGCCGTACCGCGTGCTCAGGCTCTGCGCGGGCGACATGAGCTTCTCCGCCGCGACGACCTTCGACCTCGAAGTGTGGCTGCCGGGGCAGCAGGCCTATCGCGAGATTTCGTCGCTGTCGAACTGCGAGGCGTTCCAGGCGCGCAGCATGCAGGCGCGCTACCGCAGCGCCGACGGCAAGGTCGACTATGTCCACACGTTGAACGGCTCGGGGCTCGCGGTCGGCCGGACGCTGGTCGCGGTGCTCGAGAACTATCAGGAGGCCGACGGTTCCGTGACCGTGCCGGACGTGCTGTTGCCGTACCTCCGCGGAACGACGCGACTCGAGCCGGCGACGCGGTCGTGAGCGACGAGTACGCCCCGGCGACCCGGCTGGTCCGTCACGACTACGTGGCGCCGTCGCCGTTCGGCGGGTTGAATGTCGGCATCCATCACGCGTCGACGATCACGTTCCCGACCGTCGCCGCGATGCGGGCGCGCGACTGGAAGCACGACACCGGCTACACCTACGGCCTGCACGGGACGCCGACGACGTTCACGCTCGCGCATCGCATCGCCGATCTCGAAGGCGGTCGTCACAGCCTGCTCGTGCCGTCGGGTCTCGCCGCGATCGCGCTGGTCGACCTGACGCTGCTGAAGTCCGGCGACCGCATGCTGCTGCCCGAGAACGTCTACAACCCGAGCCGCGAGCTCGCCGGGTCGCTGCTCGCCGGGCTCGGCGTCGAGACGCTGTTCTACGATCCGATGGACGTCGATGCGCTCGCATCGAAGATCGACGCGCGGACCCGGCTGCTCTGGATCGAGACGCCGGGGTCGGTGACGATGGAGATACCGGACGTCCCGGCGATCGTCGCGCTCGCGAAGCGTCACGGCGTGACGACCGCGATCGACAACACGTGGGCCGCCGGCGTGCTGTTCCGGCCGTTCGACCACGGTGTCGACATCGCGATGCACGCGCTGACCAAATACCCGTCGGGCGGCAGCGACGTGCTGATGGGATCGGTGACGACGGTCGACGACGACCTGCACCAGCGCCTGAAGGCGATGCACATGCGGCTCGGCTTCGGCGTCGGCGGCGACGACGCGTACCTGCTCGCGCGCGGTCTTCCGACGATGGCGATGCGCCTCGCGCGAAGCGGCGAGAGCGGCCTCGCGCTCGCGCAGTGGCTGGCGGCGCGAAGCGAGGTCGCCACGGTGCTGCATCCGGCGTTCGCGTCGTGTCCCGGCCACGCGGTCTGGCAGCGCGACTTCGCCGGTTCGGCCGGGCTGTTCTCGGTGGTCGTCGACGCTGCGATTCCCGAGTCGCGCGTCGACGCGATGATCGACGCGCTCGAGCTGTTCGACATCGGTTTCAGCTGGGGCGGTGCGCACAGCCTGGCCG
>CAXTDA010000487.1:0-3203 GCA_964242935.1 uncultured Burkholderiaceae bacterium
TCATGACTGAAGCCGCCAAGCGTGTCGCCGTCACCGGTGCCGCGGGCCAGATCGGCTACGCCCTGCTCTTCCGCATCGCCAACGGCGACCTGCTCGGACCCGACCAGCCGGTGATCCTGCAACTGCTCGAGATCCCCGACGAGAAGGCGCAAAAGGCGCTGGCCGGCGTGATCATGGAACTCGAGGACTGTGCGTTCCCGTTGCTGAAGGGCATCGTCGCGAGCGGCGATCCGATGGTCGCGTTCAAGGACGTCGACGTCGCCCTGCTGGTCGGCGCGCGGCCGCGCGGCCCGGGGATGGAACGAAAGGACCTGCTATCGGCCAACGCGCAGATCTTCACCGCGCAGGGCAAGGCGCTGAACGCGGTCGCCAGCCGCGATGTCAAGGTGCTGGTGGTCGGCAACCCGGCGAACACGAACGCGTACATCGCGATGAAGTCGGCGCCCGACCTGCCGAAGGAGAGCTTCACCGCGATGCTGCGGCTCGACCACAACCGGGCGCTGTCGCAACTCGCGACGAAGACCGGCACCGCGGTCGGCGACATCGAGAAGCTGGTCGTCTGGGGCAACCACTCGCCGACGATGTATCCCGACTACCGCTTCGCGACCGTCGGCGGCAAGGGCATGAAGGATCTCGTCGGCGACGACGCGTGGAACAAGGACACGTTCATCCCGAAGGTCGGCAAGCGCGGCGCGGCGATCATCGACGCGCGCGGCCTGTCGTCGGCGGCTTCGGCGGCCAACGCGGCGATCGACCATGTCCACGACTGGCTGCTCGGCAGCGACGGCAAGTGGGTGACGATGGGCGTGCCGTCGGACGGCAGCTACGACATCCCGGTCGACGTGATGTACGGCTTTCCGGTCGTAACGAAGGACGGGAAGTACGAGATCGTCAAGGGCCTCGAGATCGACGCGTTCAGCCGCGAGAAGATGGACTTCACGCTGAAGGAGCTGACCGAGGAGCAGGACGGCGTCAAGCATCTGCTCGGCTGACCACGCCATGTCCGCCGGTTCAAAGTTCCGCCAGGCCGTCGGTGACGAGAAACCTCTGCAGGTCATCGGCGCGATCAACGCCTATACGGCGCGGATGGCCGAAGCCACCGGGTTCAAGGCGTTGTACCTCTCCGGTGGCGGCGTGGCCGCAAACTCGCTCGGGATGCCCGACTTGGGCATCAGCACGATGGAAGACGTGCTGACCGATGTGCGTCGCATCACCGACGCGACGTCGCTGCCGCTGCTGGTCGACATCGATACCGGCTGGGGCGGCGCGTTCAACATCGCCCGCACGATCCGGTCGTTCGAGAAGGCCGGCGCCGCGGCCGTTCACCTGGAAGACCAGGTCGGCACGAAGCGCTGCGGGCACCGGCCGGGGAAGGAAGTGGTCTCGAAGGACGAGATGGTCGACCGCGTGAAGGCGGCGGTCGACGCGCGCACCGACGACGGCTTCGTGATCATGGCGCGCACCGACGCGCTCGCGAGCGAAGGCATCGACGGCGCGATCGAGCGCGCGGTCGCGTACGTCGAGGCCGGCGCCGAGATGATCTTTCCCGAGGCGATGACCGAGCTCGGGATGTACGACCGGTTCAGGAAGGCCGTCAAGGTGCCGATCCTCGCGAACATCACCGAGTTCGGCTTCACGCCGCTCTTCACGACCGCCGAGCTCGCGACCGTCGACGTGGACATCGTGCTGTTCTGCTGCTCCGCGTACCGCGCGATGAACGCGGCGGCGCTGAAGGTCTACCAGGCGATCCGCGCGGAAGGCACGCAGAAGAGCGTCGTCGACACGATGCAGACGCGGAGCGACCTGTACGAGTACCTCGGCTATCACGCGTACGAAGACAAGCTCGACGCGCTGTTCGCGACGAAGAAGTAGTGCTGTCGCTCCCGCGTCCGCGGGGGCGACGAATCAAGGAGCGCCGAATGGCGGAAACCAAGAGCGAAGCGACCCCCTTCAAACCCAAGAAATCCGTCGCCCTGTCCGGCGTCACCGCCGGCAATACCGCGCTCTGCACGGTCGGCCGGACCGGCAACGACCTGCACTACCGCGGCTACGACATCCTCGACATCGCCGACACCAGCGAATTCGAGGAGATCGCGCACCTGCTGGTCCACGGCCGCCTGCCGAACAGGAGCGAGCTCGCCGCGTACAAGAAGAAGCTGAAGGCGCTGCGCGGCCTGCCCGCCGCGGTCAAGGACGCGCTCGAGTGCCTCCCGGCCGCGTCGCACCCGATGGACGTGATGCGGACCGGCGCGTCGGTGCTCGGCTGCGTGCTGCCCGAGAAGGACGATCACAACCACGCGGGCGCCCGCGACATCGCCGACCGCCTGATGGCGTCGTTCGGCTCGATGCTGCTTTACTGGCACCACTACGCGGTCAACGGCAACACGATCGAGGTCGAGACCGACGACGAGTCGATCGGCGGCCACTTCCTGCATCTGCTCCACGGCGAGCCGCCGTCCGATGCCTGGGTCAAGGCGATGCACGTGTCGCTGATCCTCTACGCCGAACACGAGTTCAACGCGTCGACGTTCACCGCGCGGGTGATCGCCGGTACCGGCTCCGACCTCTACTCGGCGATCACCGGCGGCATCGGCGCATTGCGCGGCCCGAAGCACGGCGGCGCGAACGAGGCGGCGTTCGACATCCAGAAGCGCTACGAGACGCCCGACGAGGCCGAGGCCGACATCCGCCGGCGGATCGACGCGAAGGAGGTCGTGATCGGCTTCGGCCACCCGGTCTACACCGTGTCGGACCCGCGGAACAAGGTCATCAAGCAGGTCGCGCAGACGCTCTCGAAGGACGCGGGCGACACCCGCATGTTCGACGTCGCCGAACGCCTCGAGACGGTGATGTGGGACGCGAAGAAGATGTTCCCGAACCTCGACTGGTTCTCGGCCGTCAGCTATCACATGATGGGCGTGCCGACCGCGATGTTCACGCCGCTCTTCGTGATCGCGCGGACGTCCGGCTGGTCGGCGCACGTCATCGAGCAGCGCATCGACGGCAAGATCATCCGGCCGACGGCCAACTACACCGGCCCGGAGGACCTGGCGTTCGTGCCGCTCGCGAAGCGCGGCTGAAGGGCGGAACGGACGGGCGGCGCGTTCCGTCCGGGGCGGTCCTGCGATCCGCGCCTGTTGCGCGCTTGCAGCAACGCCGGAGCCGAATCGTGGCGCCCTGCGCGGCTTGAACCGATAATCGGC
>CAXTDA010000488.1:0-3202 GCA_964242935.1 uncultured Burkholderiaceae bacterium
AATTCCTCTCCGACCCGCGCGTCGTCGAGATTCCGCGCGCGGTGTGGTGGCTGATTCTCAACTGCATCATCCTGCCGATCCGCGCGAGTCGCTCGGCCGCGAAGTACGCGCAGGTGTGGATGGAGGAGGGCTCGCCGCTCAAGGTGTGGACCGCGCGCCAGGCGCTGCTGCTGCGCGGGCTGACCGGCTCGCGCGGCCGCGACTACGCGGTCGACTACGCGATGCGCTACGGCAACCCGTCGATCGCGAGCGTGCTCGACCGGCTGCAGGCCGACGGCTGCGAGCGCATCCTCGTCGTGCCGCTGTATCCGCAGTACTCGGCGGCGACCACCGCATCGACGTTCGACGCGATCCAGCAGTGGTCGGCGAAGGTCCGCAACCTCCCGGAGTTCCGCTTCGTCAAGCAGTATCCGGACGACCCGGGCTACATCGATGCCCTCGCGACGCGCATCGTCGCCACGCGGATGCGCGACGGGACGGCCGCGGACCCGGCGTCGAAGCTGGTGATGAGCTTCCACGGCATCCCGAGACGCTCGGTCGAGCTCGGCGACCCGTACCAGGCACAGTGCCTGGTCACGGCGCGCTGCCTCGCGGACCGCCTCGGGCTTGCCGACGGCCGCTGGATCGCGACCTTCCAGTCGCGCTTCGGCAAGGCCGAGTGGCTGAGGCCGTACACGGTCGACACGCTGAAGTCGCTCGGCGCCGAGGGGCTCGCGAATCTGTCGATCTGCTGCCCGGGCTTCCCCGCCGACTGCCTCGAGACGCTCGAGGAGATCGGCATGGAGGGGCGCGCCGACTTCCTCGCCGCCGGCGGCGGCGCGTTCCACTACATCCCCTGCCTCGACGACGACCCGCGCTGGATCGAGGCGCTCGCCGGCATCGCCGAGCGCAACATGGCGGGCTGGCTCTGATTCGGGACCGGACGCACGCCTCCGCCCCGCGTCCGACCCGATTTCTTGAAATCACCGCTTCCGTCGCAATCTCGCGGAAGCATCGAAACCACCGCGGAGAACGAACCAGATGGAACCAGCGAAGTACGACCCGTCGAGTCCCCCGACGATGCCGCCGGCCGACGGCGACCATCGTCTCGCCGATGCCCAGGACGGCGGCGCAGCCCCCGCTTCGATCGATGCGGCCGCGCTGCAGTCGGCGGTGACCGCCGCGGAGGCGAAGGCCTCCGAGTACTTCGACGCGTTGCTTCGTGCGAAGGCGGAGGCCGAGAACACGCGACGCCGCGCGCAGGAAGACGTCTCGAAGGCGCACAAGTTCGGCATCGAGAACTTCGCCGAATCGATGCTGCCGGTGATGGACAGCCTGCAGGCGGCGCTGTTGGACGCGTCGTCCGACGCGGCCCGGATCCGCGAAGGCGTCGAGTTGACGAGGAAGCAGCTGCAGGGCGCGTTCGAGCGCAACCGCCTGGTCGCGATCGATCCGGTCGGCGAGAAGTTCGATCCGCACCGGCACCAGGCGATCTCCGCCGTCCCGGCGCCCGATGGCGTCGCGCCGAATCACGTTGTCACGGTGCTCCAGCATGGCTGGATGCTGGCCGACCGCGTCCTGCGACCGGCGCTCGTCACCGTGTCGAGCTGACGCGCCGCCGCCGCGACGACCGGCGGAGCAAAAACCCTTGATAACGGAAGGGATTGCTCCACATGCGGCCGGTACCGCCGGTTCGGCGTCGTCGACACGCCGGCACCACCCACCTTCACCAACCGCAACACGGAAAGACCGTTCGGAGAGAACAACATGGCAAAAATCATCGGCATCGACCTCGGCACCACCAACTCGTGCGTGGCCATCATGGAAGGCGGAACGCCCAAGGTGATCGAGAACTCGGAAGGCGCGCGCACGACGCCGTCGATCATCGCGTACATGGAAGACGGCGAGATCCTGGTCGGCGCGCCGGCGAAGCGCCAGGCGGTCACGAACCCGAAGAACACGCTGTACGCGGTCAAGCGGCTGATCGGCCGTCGCTTCGAAGAGAAGGAAGTGCAGAAGGACATCAACATGATGCCCTTCCAGATCACGCGGGCCGACAACGGCGACGCATGGGTCTCGGTGCGCGACAAGAAGTTCGCGCCGCCGCAGATCAGCGCCGAGGTCCTCCGCAAGATGAAGAAGACGGCCGAGGACTACCTCGGCGAGGAAGTGACCGAGGCGGTCATCACGGTGCCCGCCTACTTCAACGATTCGCAGCGCCAGGCGACCAAGGACGCCGGCCGCATCGCGGGCCTCGACGTCAAGCGGATCATCAACGAGCCGACCGCGGCCGCGCTCGCGTTCGGCCTCGACAAGCACGGCAAGGGCGACTCGAAGATCGCGGTCTACGACCTCGGCGGCGGCACGTTCGACATCTCGATCATCGAGATCGCCGACCTCGACGGCGAGAAGCAGTTCGAAGTGCTGTCGACGAACGGCGACACGTTCCTCGGCGGCGAGGACTTCGACCAGCGGATCATCGATTACATCGTGTCCGAGTTCAGGAAGGAGTCGGGCGCCGACCTGTCGAAGGACGTGCTCGCGCTGCAGCGGCTGAAGGACTCGGCCGAGAAGGCGAAGATCGAGCTCAGCTCGTCGGCCCAGACCGACATCAACCTGCCCTACATCACGGCCGATGCGTCGGGTCCGAAGCACCTCAACATCAAGCTGACCCGCGCGAAGCTCGAGTCGCTGGTCGAGGAGCTGATCGAACGCACGATCGAGCCCTGCCGCACGGCGATCAAGGACGCCGGCGTGGCGGTGTCCGACATCCACGACGTGATCCTGGTCGGGGGCATGACGCGGATGCCGAAGGTGCAGGAGAAGGTCAAGGAGTTCTTCGGCCGCGACCCGCGCCGCGACGTCAACCCCGACGAAGCGGTGGCCGTCGGTGCGGCGATCCAGGGCGGCGTGCTGAAGGGCGACGTCAAGGACGTCCTGCTGCTCGACGTGACGCCGCTGTCGCTCGGCATCGAGACGCTGGGCGGTGTGATGACGAAGATGATCAAGAAGAACACGACCATCCCGACCAATCACAGCCAGACGTTCTCGACGGCCGACGACAACCAGCCGGCGGTGACGATCAAGGTGTTCCAGGGCGAGCGCGAGCTGGCCGCGGCCAACAAGACGCTCGGCGAGTTCAACCTCGAAGGCATCGCGCCGGCGCCGCGCGGCATGCCGCAGATCGAGGTGACCTTCGACATCGACGCCAACGGCATCGTCA
>CAXTDA010000489.1:0-3191 GCA_964242935.1 uncultured Burkholderiaceae bacterium
CCGCAATCGGATCGAGTCGCTCGGGGCGCGGGAACAGGGACTCGTATCCGCCGAGCCGTTCTCTGATGACGGATCGCAGGCCAGGCTCGTCCTCGCGCACTTTGCTCGCCACCGCATCCGCAACCGCACGCGAAGTCCTCAACTCCTCGCTCGCTGCGGCCGAACTGGCCCAGTGCTGCTGCTCTGCCTCTCGGAGTCTGCCCACGAAGGCTTTCACCTCTTCGCTCGTTTCGAAGCGAAAGGTGCTACGGGCTGCGACATCGGCGTGAGCGGCCGCCAACACAGCGTCCGAGACGAATTGCTTCACGCGCGTGTCGGCCCAGGTCGCCAACGCGTTCTTGCCGAATTCCTTCACTGTCTTCTGGACCTGCTTGCCCACCTCGCCGCCGCCCGGATGAAGATCGATCCCATTGATTGCTTCGTCGACCATCCGCTCGATCAACTTCCCTTGCGCGTCGAGCGGCGTAAGCCGTTCGGCGTACCGAATCTCGGCCGCGGCGACCACGCGTGCGAGGACGCCGGGACTGTCACGATGAAGGCGTTCGACCGGCGCGCGCAGTTCGCTTTCGAAGTGCTCTTGCAAACGCGACATGGCGCGCGAATCACCGGAGCCGCTCGCCAGCTCGACCGCGGTGTCGCGGCGCAACGCCGCAACAGGATCGGGTTCGGCAGTTTTCGCGATATGCGCGTCAACGATCGCGGCCCTCACGAATTCGGCTTCTTCGCGTACCGGCGGCAACGGACCGACGATCCGGTCCACGAGCTGCGAACGGATCAGGTCGCGCGTGGATGCGCGAGCGAGGATGCGCGTTGCGGACGAGATCGCGTTTTCAGGTCGCTCCACGGACTCGGCCGACCGGGCGGTCGTATCCTGCTTCGCGACCGACAGCGCCGCCTCCAGGTCGCGCTCGGCTTGTGCCTGCTCAGCATGGATGCGGAGATTGTTGAGCGCGAGTTGCAGGCTGTTGGCCATCGGCTCGGCCGACCATCCGAGCAGTGTCAAGAAGAACAAGCCGGTCACCACGTATGAAAGCGGCTTCTTGATCAGCCCGACGTCCTTGCAAAAGCGGTCGCTCGCGACGAGCCGCAGACCCCTCTCGAGTCGGCCCGAGGCAACTTCAGTCGTTCCGGCAGGCTCCTCTTTGGATGCCGCATCGAAGTTCAGGTCTCGACCGCCGACTTCGATCGCCAGCGCCGACATGGCTGCCGACAGTTCGTCCCGCAGACCCTCGGTTTCTGCTTCATCGGCCGACCCGGCGAGCTGTACGGCGAGGCGATTGATGCGATCT
The DNA here is from genome assembly GCA_964242935.1 of uncultured Burkholderiaceae bacterium. Taxonomy (GTDB): domain Bacteria; phylum Pseudomonadota; class Gammaproteobacteria; order Burkholderiales; family Burkholderiaceae_D; genus CAHJXF01. The sequence continues at coordinate 1,290 of CAXTDA010000489.1, forward strand.
GCTTGCAACTTGTACTGAGGGTCTTCCATCACTCGTCGGAGGTCCTCCGCATTCGCTCGCAACCGTGCAGACGCTTCTGCGGCCTTCTGCATCCACACCTCCGCGACGCGTCGCTTCGCCTCCCGATGGCCGAAGTAGAGCGCGATCGCCGCCCCGACAATTCCCAACACCGCCAAACCGAAGGCGTATCGCTCGGCCGCCGTCTTCACCGCCTCGTGAAGCGATCCCATGGTTTCGATGAACACTTTCGGTAACACGGACGACGTGTCGGCGAACAGTGTGCAAAGCATCACCAGCAGCAAGACGGCTGCGACGGTCACCGCGCCGACGGCGCTTGCATCGCGCAGCTTCTCGACGGCGACGAGCGATCCGGCGCGCGCCATTCTCTGCCGCATATCGATACTGTTCCATCGATCGCGAAGCAACGGATGAAGCCAGAAATTCGTCAAAGCCCACGCGGCAAGCAGAAAGAGGAACAATGCAGCAGGTTCCATCGAAATCTCCGGTTGAGGCATTACTTTGCCGGCACTCGCCACCTACGCTGATTCGACTGCGGCGAGCACGCGAAACCTCACGCCGATGCGTCGGACCGATCGCATCCAGTCGATGTATTTGGTCCAAGACCAGGTCTTCACGCAATCGACCACCATTAAACATCGGCTCCATAACAGGGTGGTCCGGGAACTTCCATAAGATTGTTGATGCGACTTCTTGGCGCGTCGCGCAATGCGGGGGGTCAAGGACGATCACGTATCATTGGTGATTTGATCGTCCGGAGATTCTGATGCCGCTATTGCCCGCCACGACGCGTTCGATCAACCCAAGCTTGATTGCGATCGCATTGCTCGCGTGCCTACTGCCGATGGTTGCTGCCCATGCCCAGATCCGCATCGGCGTCAACCTTGCGACCACCGGTCCCGCCGCGTCGATCGGCCTGCCTTCGAAGAACGTGGTCCAGATGTGGCCGAAGGAGATCGCCGGCCAGAAGGTCGAGGTCATCGTCCTCGACGACGGCTCGACGCCGACCGGCGCGGTGCTGAACGGCCGGAAGCTCACCGCGGAAGAGAAGGTCGACGTCCTCGTCGGGCCGAACACGACGCCGGCGGCGCTCGCGATGCTCGACGTGCTCGCCGAGACGCAGACGCCGATGATCGCGCTGGCCGCGTCCGCGTCGATCGTGCTGCCGATGGACGCGAAGCGCTACTGGGCGTTCAAGATGCCGCAGAACGACTCGTTGATGGCGACCGCGGTCACGAAGCACATGGCCGACAACGGCGTGAAGACGCTCGGCTTCATCGGCTTCTCCGACGCCTACGGCGAGAGCTGGCTGACCGAGGTCAACCGGCTGCTCGACATCCGCGGCATTCGCATGGTCGCGGTCGAGCGTTATAACCGCGTGGATACGTCGGTGACCGGCCAGGTGCTGAAGCTGATCGCGGCGAAGCCCGACGCGATCCTGATCGCCGGCGCCGGCACCCCGGCCGTGACGCCGCAGATCGCGCTGGTCGAGCGTGCGTACAAGGGCCGCATCTACCAGACTCACGGCATCGCGACCTACGAGTTCCTGAAGGTGGGCGGCAAGGACGTCGAAGGCACCTACTTCCCGACCGGGCCGGGGGTCGTCGCGACGCAGCTGCCGAACGACGTCGCCGCGAAGAAGGTCGCGGTCGACTTCGTCCGGCGCTACGAGGCGCAGTACGGCCCCGACTCGGTGACGCAGTTCGCGGCCGACGCGTGGGACGCCTGGCTGGTCCTCGCCGACGCGATCCCGAAGGCGCTGAAGGTCGCGCAGCCGGGCACCGTCGAGTTCCGGAAGGCGCTCCGCGACGCGATCGAGGGCACGAAGAACCTGACGGTCGCGCAGGGCGTCGTCAACATGAGCCCCGAGGACCACGTCGGCCT
>CAXTDA010000490.1:0-3188 GCA_964242935.1 uncultured Burkholderiaceae bacterium
GCCCCCTCCCGGCGCGGGTCGTGCCTCTTGGTCTTGGGTTCCGGGGGGCGAGGGTTTTGCCGGCCCGGGCGCTGACGCGGCCGCAGCGCCGGTTCGCAGCAGGTCCAGCGTCCGCGCCACGCTCGCTACCGACTGTTGCAAAAGATGTACCTGCTCCGCGAGGCCGTTCAGCAACACGCCGTCGGCACCGGTCGGCAGCGGCTGCGACGCGAGCCCGCCGCGGCCTACCAGCGACAGCTTCGGCGCGTAGGCCGGCATCGGCATGTTGCCGGCAGCGGCCGCAGCGGCCTCCGCGTCGGAAAGGCCGCCGCGCAATTCGGTCCGCAACTCACGCGCCACGTCCGAAATGTCGCTTTCCGTCAGCGTGTGCTTCTCGCCGAGGAAGGCCGCGAGCAGCACGCGGTCGCAGAGCACGTTGATCTGGCGCGGGATGCCCTCGGTCGCCTCGTGGATCGCGGCGTACGCGCCGGGCTCGAAGGACGGGTCGTTCTGCCAGCCGACGAGACCGAGCCGATGCTCGACGTACGACTGCGTCTCCTCGGCGCCGAGCGGCCCGAGGTGATACGACGCGATCACGCGCTGCCGCAACTGCCGCATCTCGGGCTGCTGCATGATCTGCCGGAACTCGGGCTGGCCGAGCAGGAAGCTCTGCAGCAGCGAGCGCTCGTTGGTCTGGAAGTTGGACAGCATGCGCAGTTCCTCGACGGCGCGCGGCGTCAGGTTCTGCGCCTCGTCGACGATCAGCAGCGCGCGCTTGCCCTCGAGCTGCAGCCGGCGGAAGTACCGCTCGAGGCCGAGCAGCAGGCTCGACTTGTCCGGCAGCTCGGGCTGCACGCCGAAGAACGCCCCGGCCACCATCCGCAGCATGTCGTCCGCGTCGAGCTGCGTGCTGACGATCTGCTTCGCGACCAGGTTGCCCGGCGCGAGCGAGCGCAGCAGGTTGCGAACGAGCGTGGTCTTGCCCGCGCCCACGTCGCCGGTGACGACGATGAAGCCCTCGGCCTGATGGACCCCGTAGTCGAGGTACGCCATCGCACGGCCGTGGCCGCGGCTGCGGAAGAAGAACGCCGGATCGGGGTTGAGCTGGAACGGCTTGCCGGTCAGCCCGTAGAACGACTCGTACATGAAACGCCTTGTCAGAAAGTCAGGCGGAGGCTGCCCAGCACCGCGTTCTCGCGATAGTTGCCGCTGAAGAACCCGGCGCCCCCGCCGTCGCTCGACTGGAGGGTGTTGCGATACAGCAGGCTGCCGACGAGGCTACGCTGGATCTGCCGGTTGATCGATGCAGTGAGCACGCGCTGGCGCGTGTCGCCGGTGCCGTTCAGCGCGTGGTTGCTGATCTTCGTGAACGTCGCGTTCGCGTTCGTCCGCGGACCGAGCTTGTGGCTCCAGTTCGCCGTGTAGATCGTCGACTGGAAGCGGCTGGACTGGTCGAAGACGTCGAAGCCCGACGTGATCGCCGACAGCGACTGCGACTCGTTCCGCGACGCATCGAGCGTGACGGTGTTGCGCAAGCCGAACAACGCCAGCGAGACCTGCAGCCGCTTCTGCACGAACAGCTGGTTCGACAGGAAGCCGGCGGTGCCGTACTGCGACGTCGAGAGCCCGGCCTGCGCCAGCGCCGCCGTGACCGCCTGCCCGCGCAGCACCGGGTCCGAGATCGTCGAACGATAAAACTGGTCGACCACCGCGTACTGCGGATCCTCGACCAGCGTCAGGCCCGAGCCCTGCGACGTGGTCTGGTCGCGCAGGTACGACGCGCTCAACGCGTACCGCGTCGAGGTCTGCCGCAGCGTGATGTTGGCGGTCGGCCCGAAGTAACGCTTGCCGATCTCCGCATTCAACGAATTGTGACGGCTCGGCTGCCAGTCGAAGCCGCCCGAATACGAGGCGCCCTTCAGGTCGGGCTGGCCGGTCGTCGGATAGCTGTTGCGGTCGTAGCCGACCTTGCCGCGCAGGTGGACCGTCGGCGACACCACGTAAGTGAGGGTCGTGCCGACCGACTCGACCACGATCTGGTTCGAACCGCCGTAATCCTGGTCGAGCCGGCTGAAGTTGCCGCCGAAGCCGAGATTGCGGAACGACGTGCTGCTCTCGAAACTTCCGTAGACCTGGTTGGTGTGACTCGTCGCATAGGCGCCGCTGTCGGAGCCCGACTGGGAGAAGCGGTAGCCGGCCGTGTACGTCAGGTCCTGGTTCAGCCGCGACTGCAGCGTCGGACCGAACGTGTAGGTGCGGGTCTCGGCGCGGTTGGTCGACCCGTTGACCGTGTTCGCCGCCTGCGTCCCGAACGGCGAGATGTTCTGTTGCGAGACGGTCGCGCTCGCATCGAAGGTCAGCAGGTCGGGCACGACGATCGCGTTCGCCGACGCGTCGAGCGTGTTGCGAAGCTGGTTGCCGTTCGACCGGCGCGCGTAATAGAAATACTGCGGTGCGTAGCCGAAGTTGAGGTTCAGCGTCGGGCTGATGCGCGTCAGCCTCAACGCCGGCGAGATCGTCGTCACGTAGTCCGACCGCTCGCTCCCGGCGGGCGCCAGGTCGATGTTGTCCGACCAGGTCTCGTCGATTCCGATCGACGACGTCAGGCGCCACGGGTCGCGCGGGGCGCCGCCGTTGCCGCCGGCAGCGACCTGCGCTGCAGCCGGCATCGGCACGGATTGGGCCGCGATCGCGAACGCGGCCGCGGAAAGCGCCCTCCAGGGCAATACGGGTCCTTCGGCAAGCCCTCGACGCGATCGTCGTGGGTCAATAGCCATAGTAGCCGTAGCTGTCACCCGGATTCGAGCGGCGACCCTTGTTGAGCACCATGCCGACGACGTCGCACGACTCGATCGTCGCGAGCGCCTCGCGCAGCGCCTCGTGCGACGTGTTGTCCGACTCGACGACCATCACGATCTGTCCCATGTTGGCGGCCAGCGTGCGCGCCTCGGTCGTGACCAGCAGCGGCGGCGAATCGAAGATCACGATGCGGTCGGAATACCGCTCGCTCAGCTCGGCGAGCAGGCGCGCCATCGCTTCGCTCGCGAGGAGCTCGGTCGCCTGGCGATGCGGGCGTCCGGCCGGCAGCAACGCCAGCTTGTTGACGTTGGTACGGACGATCGCGTCCGACAGGCTGACGTGCGAGTCGAGCAGGACGTCCATCAGGCCGACGTCCGGCGCGATGCCGAACTTCTGCGGGATCGACGGAC
>CAXTDA010000491.1:0-3180 GCA_964242935.1 uncultured Burkholderiaceae bacterium
GGCGCTCTCCTCGGCGGCGAGGCGCTCGGCCTCGAGACGCTCCTGCCGTTCACGGACCTCGGCGGCCTGGCGCGCGATCAACGCCGCGGTGCGCTCGGCCTCTTCCTCGCGGAGGCGCCGTTGCTCCTCGCCGATCACGTCGACCGGCGGCGGGGCCGGTTGCTCCGCCTCGACCGCCTCGGGCGGCGGCGGGGCGACCGCGGCCGGCTCGGTCTCGAGCACGTCGTCGCGCTTGACGAAGACGCGCTTCTTCCGCACCTCGACCTGGATCGTGCGCGCCTTGCCGGTCGCGTCGGCCTGCTTGATCTCGGACGTCGACTTCCGCGTCAGCGTGATCTTCTTCTTCGTCTCGGTGCCGCCGTGCGCGCGACGCAGCGCCTCGAGCAGCCGCGCCTTGTCGTTCTCCGACAGGACATCGTCCGCTGAATCCTTCGTGACGCCGGCCGCGCGCAACTGATCGAGCAGCACCGCGGCGGGCAGCTTCAGTTCTTGCGCGAATTGGGCAATGTTGTTGCTTGCCATTCAGTCCTCGGTTTCTTTCGATTCGTCTGCGACAGCACCCACGACGGCGGAACGATGCCGCCGCTCAAGCAAACCAGTGTTCCCGTGCTTTCATGATCAGCGCCTTCGCGCGCTCCTCGTCGACGCCGGTCAGGTCGGTCAGCTCGTCGACCGCGAGCTCGGCCAGGTCGTCGCGCGTGAAGACGTTGCCGCCGGCGAGCCGCGCCGCGAGATCGCGGTCCATCCCGTCGAGCGCGAGCAGGTCCTCGGTGGTCTTCTCGATCTTCTCCTCGTTGACGATGGCCTCGGTCAGGAGCGCGTTCCGCGCGCGGTTGCGCAGCTCGTTGACCGTCTCCTCGTCGAACGACGGGATCTCGAGCATCTCGGCGATCGGCACGTAGGCCACTTCCTCGAGGCTCGCGAAACCTTCCTGCACGAGGATGTCGGCGACCTCCTCGTCGACGTCGAGCTTCTCGACGAACAGCTGCCGCACGTGCGCGGTCTCGGCGACGCTCTTCTCGGCCGACTCCTCGGCCGACATCAAATTGATCTGCCAGCCGGTCAGCTCGGACGCGAGGCGGACGTTCTGCCCCGCGCGACCGATCGCGATCGCCAGGTTCTCCTCGTCGACCACCACGTCCATGCTGTGCTTCTCCTCGTCGACCACGATCGACGACACGTTCGCAGGCGCCAGCGCGCCGATCACGAACTGCGCCGGGTCGTCGGACCACAGCACGATGTCGACGTTCTCGCCGCCGAGTTCGTTTCGGACCGCCTGCACGCGCGAGCCGCGCATCCCGACGCAGGTGCCGATCGGATCGATTCGGCGATCGGTCGTGAACACCGCGATCTTGGCGCGGACACCCGGGTCGCGCGCCGCGGCCTTGATCTGCAGCAGACCCTGCTCGATCTCCGGCACCTCGAGCTCGAACAGCTTGACGATGAACTCGGGCGCCGTCCGCGACAGCATCAGCTGCGGCCCGCGCACCTCGCGATCGACGCGCTGCACGTAGGCCCGAACCCGATCCCCGACGCGCAGGTTCTCCTTCGGGATCATCTGGTCGCGCTTCAGCCGCGCCTCGACCCGACCGGCCTCGACGATCGCGTCGCCCTTGTCCATCCGCTTGACGCTGCCGGTGACGATCGACTCGCCGCGCGCGAGGAAGTCGGCGAGGATCTGTTCGCGTTCCGCATCGCGGATCTTCTGCAGGATCGTCTGCTTCGTGTCCTGCGCGAAGCGGCGGCCGTACTCGGCCGGGTCGAGTTGCTCCTCGATGTATTCGTCGACCTCGATGTCGTCGATCTGCTCGCGCGCCTCGGACAGCAACTCCTGGCGGTCGGGGAACTCGAGGCCGGCGTCGTCGGGCACGACCTGCCAGCGGCGGAACGCCTCGTTGTCGCCGGTCTCGCGGTCGACCGACACGCGGATGTCGACGTCGCCCGGAAACAGCTTCTTGGTCGCGGCGGCGAGCGCCTGTTCGAGCGCGCCGAAGACCACGTCCTTCGCGACGTTCTTCTCGCGCGCCAGCGCATCGACCAACAACAGGATTTCCCGGCTCATCGCTTCTTGCTCCCAGCGTTGCTTCCCGCTTTGCTTCTGAAATCGATCCGCGGCACGAGCCGCGCTTTTTCCACCTCGTCGAAGGAGAACTCGATCCGCTCCTCCGTCCCCTCGGCCACACCCAGCACCAGCCCGAAACGGGGAGGCAGCGGCGCCGACGGCACTGCGGCAATCGCGTCGGCGGCCTCGACGTTCTGCAGGACGCCCTGGAACTGCTTGCGTCCCCGCGTCTGGCCGCCCGGCGACGTGCGGAACTTCACGAACGCCTCGTGCCCGGCGAAACGGACGAAATGCGCCGGCTTCTTCAGCGGCCGGTCGAGTCCCGGCGACGAGACTTCGAGCCGGTCGTAGTTGACGTTCTCGACCGTGAACACCCGCGACAACTGGTCGCTGACCGTCGCGCAGTCGTCGACGGTGATGCCGCCGATCGTCGACCCGTCAGCGAGGATCTCGGCACCGGGCTTGTCGATGAAGACCCGCAGGATGCCGCCGCCGGCCCATTCGACGTCGACGAGCTCGTAGCCCAGTCCCTCGACCGTCTGCTCAATGACCGAATCGCTCCACACCGTCGCTTCCGCCCTGCTCCGCCCGCATCCCGCACTCGCCGGCGACGCCGAGGCCCCATGTCGCATCGCTCGAAGGAAAAAAAAGTGGGCCCGAGAGCCCACTTGATCCGTTACCGCCTCGTCCCGCGTCACCCGGCGCCTCGACCTGCGCGCCGGCGACCTTCCCGCATCCCGGACAACTGCAAGAGTCTATCAGCGATGAGGCGCCGCAACAACCCTGGCACGGCAGTTGCGGACACGATGCGCCTCATGCGGCTGCTCACTCCGGGCGTCGACGCCGGGGCGCGGTGGACTGCGGACGCGTCGTCTTCTGCGCCGTCTTGTTGAACGGTGGCCGCCCGGGCCGCGCCGCGCGCGGCGCGGGTGCGAATGCGCCGAGCGCCGTCACCAGCGGGTCGATGCGCCCCTTCGGCACGTCGCCGTCCAGGTCCGGCTTGCCGTTGTGCGGCTTCGGCTTGCCGCGACCCTTGCCGTTCACGCCCGGCGCGAACGGCCGCGGCGGTCGATCGCCGGCGGCCGCACGCGGGCGACCCGGACGCGGGCCGCGCTTCG
>CAXTDA010000492.1:0-3175 GCA_964242935.1 uncultured Burkholderiaceae bacterium
GGCGATCGACCGCTGCCCGCCGGGCGGCGACGACGGCGTCGCGAAGCTCGCGGCGCTCACCGGCCGGCCGCAGGTGCCGCTCGACCCGACGCGCGGCGTCCCGAAGCCGTTCGCGCTCGCGGTGATCGACGAGGCGCTCTGCATCGGCTGCACGCTCTGCATCCAGGCCTGCCCGGTCGACGCGATCGTCGGCGGCGCGAAGCGGATGCACGCCGTCGTCGGCGACCTGTGCACGGGCTGCGAACTGTGCCTGCCGGTCTGCCCGGTCGACTGCATCGCGATGGAGCCCGCCGGCTTCTCGTGGGACGAGGCGCGGGCAGCCGTCGCCCGCCGCCGTCACCACGATCGGTCGGCACGTGATGCGCGCCTCGCCGACGCGCGATCGAAGATCTCGCGTCCCGTCGTCGAGGCGGCGGTCACCGGCGTTCCGATGTCGCGGAAGCGAACGATCGTCGACGCGGCGATCGCGCGCGCACGCCTGCGCGGGTCGGCGCGGCACGCGATCGCGAACGACGAGCGTTGAAGCCGGCGGACCGCGAGCAGTTCTTCGCCCGCCTGCAGCAGGCGAACCCGGCGCCCGCGTCCGAGCTGTCGTATTCGAGCCCGTACGAACTGCTCGTCGCGGTGATCCTGTCGGCCCAGGCGACCGACCTCTCGGTCAACAAGGCGATGGAGAAGCTGTGGCCGGTCGCGAACACGCCGGCGGGAATCGTCGCGCTCGGCGTCGAGGGGCTCGAGCCGTACATCCGCACCATCGGCCTCTACCGGACGAAGGCGAAGAACGTCGTCGCGACCAGCCGCCTGCTGATCGAGCGCCACGGCGGCGAGGTGCCGGAGGACCGCGCGGCGCTCGAAGCGTTGCCGGGCGTCGGCCGGAAGACCGCGAACGTGGTCCTCAACGTGATCTTCGGTCAGCACACCCTCGCGGTCGACACACACGTCTTCCGCGTCGCGAACCGCACCGGCCTCGCGAAGGGCAAGACGGTCGGCATCGTCGAAGCGAAGCTGATGAAGGCCGTGCCCGCGAGCTTCCTCTTCGGCGCCCACCACTGGCTGATCCTGCACGGACGGCACGTCTGCAAGGCACGGTTGCCCGAATGCTGGCACTGCGTCGTGGCCGACCTGTGTCCATATCGCCCGAAGACGCCGCCGCCGGTCGCTCGCTAGACGCCCCGGCCGGCCTAGGATCGATCGATGCAGACCACCTCGCTGAAGCCCGCAAGCCACGCACCGGCCCACCATGAGCGACACTTCCGGGCCGGCGACGCCGTTCGCGACGTCGTGCTCGGCATGGCCGATGGCCTGACAGTGCCGTTCGCGCTCGCCGCCGGCATCAGCGGCGCGCTGTCGCCGTCGATGGCGAACGCGACGTCGCTGGTCGTGACCGCGGGGCTGGCCGAGATCGCCGCCGGCTCGATCGCGATGGGCCTCGGCGGCTACCTCGCCGCGCGTGCCGAAAGCGATCACTACGCGGCGGAGCGGCGGCGCGAAGAGACGGAGATCGTCGAGAAGCCCGGACACGAGCGACGCGAGATCATCGAGATCATGAGCCAGTACGGCGTCTCCGAGAGCGACACGCTGCCGCTGATCGCCGCGCTCGAACGCGATCCGGCGCGGTGGCGCGACTTCATGATGCGGTTCGAACTCGGACTCGAGGAGCCTGATCCCCGACGCGCGCGCCGGAGCGCCGCGACGATCGCAGCCGCCTACACGATCGGCGGGTTGATCCCGCTCGCGCCCTACTTCCTGGCTTCGAGCGTCGCCGAGGGGCTCGCGACGTCGGTTGGCGTGACGCTCGTTGCGCTCTTCGCGTTCGGCTGGGTCAAGGGGCGTTTCACCGGCACGAAGCCGCTTTGGTCCGGGTTGCAGACGCTCGCAATCGGCGGCATCGCCGCGACGGCCGCATTCGCGATCGCGCGCGCCGTCGCCTGACCGGGCGGTCGCCTTCGCCGGATGCGGCGAGCATCGGCAAGGTCGAGTCGGCGCGTCGGGACGCCATCGACGGCACGGTGGATCGCAGCGCGCGCATTTCGGATGATGGCGACGCGCGGCGTTGAATCCGCCGGATCGAGTCTCACCTGCCGTCCATGTTCAATCCTTCCCGCGACGAGGTCCGTCGTTTCTTCCGCGAAATCCTGGCGAAGAAGCGCGACGGCGCCGTGCTGACCCCGCTGGAAACGATCGCCGGCGACTGGGTCGAGCGGCATCCCGAGTATTTCCCGGTGCTCGCACCGGTCCCCGACGGCGAACCGGATCCCGACGAGCCGCGGGACGGTGCGCCGAATCCGTTTCTCCACCTGTCGATGCACCTGTCGATCGCCGAGCAGCTCGCGATCGACCAGCCGCCCGGCATCCGCGCGGCGGTCGAGCGGCTCACGCGCACGCTCGGGTCGGCGCACGACGCGCATCACGAGGTGATGGAATGCCTCGGCGAGATGCTCTGGTCGGCGGGGCGGAACGGCGGCGAGCCCGACGGCGCCGCGTACGTGCGCTGCGTCGAGCGGCGGTCGCTCAAGCACTAGACAAGCGAACGGCCGCATCGCGGCCGTCGTTGGTTCGAGAGGCGCCCGCCTTCAGCGCTTCAACACCAGCGACGGCGGGAGGCTCGCGAGATAGGCCGCGATGTCGTCGATCTCCTTCGACGACAACGGCTTGGCCTGGGCGCCCATCACCGCGTTGTTGCGGCCGAAGGTCGGGTGATCGCCCTTCTGGTACGCGATCAGCGACGCGCGCAGGTAATCCTGGTGCTGCCCGGCCAGCTTCGGATACGTCGGGTCGATCGGCGTCGCGAAGTTGGCGCCATGGCACGACGCGCACGCGTACTTCTTCGTCGCGAGCTCCTTGCCGGCGTCGACGTCGCCGCGCGCCGTCGCGTTCGACATGCACGTCGCTGCGGCGAGCGCGACGGTCGAGGCGGCGATACGGAGATTCGGGTGCATCGATCGATCCTCAGCGCTGCGCAGCGAAATAGGCGGCGACGTCGGCGATGTCCTGGTCCGACAGCGAACGCGCGGTCGCGATCATGCTCGGGAAGCGGCGATCGCCCTTCCGGTAGGCCTTCAACGCGGACTCGATGTACTTCGCATCCTGGCCGCCGATCATCGGCACGCTGTAGACGGTCGGGAACCCCGCCTTGTAGCCCGGGATGCCATGGCAGCCGACGCAGGTCGCGGAC
>CAXTDA010000493.1:0-3172 GCA_964242935.1 uncultured Burkholderiaceae bacterium
GGGTGGCAACGGGGCGGTGAGGGATGCGGTCGAGTGCGTGCCAGACCGGAGGTGGCCGATGTGACACCGCGTCGTGTATGTTGTCGCAGGCAGCAGTCGGCGCGCCGTGGCGAGAAGATCTGCGCCATCGGGGCTTTCTGGGCGACGGCCATCCTGGAACGTGCGCTGGCCTTGGCGTCATCGCCCTCGGCCGAAGCGTTCGCTTGCCCGGGGCTGTTTTCTTTCGCCGGTATGGAGCCATCTTGAGCACCCTTCCTGCCATGACCGTGGAAAGCGCAACCCTTCGGGAAGAGGACGACCGCACCGGTTTGGGCAAGGATGCCGTGAAGCGGGCCTTCCTCGACAACCTGTTCTGCGTGCAGGGCAAGTTTCCCGGACTGGCCACCCGCACCGACTATTACCTGGCCCTCGCGCATGTCGTGCGCGACCGGATGCTGCAGCGCTGGATCAGCACGGCGGCGGTGTACACGACGCGGCGTGCGCGGACGGTCGCCTACCTGTCGGCCGAGTTCCTGATCGGCCCGCACCTGGGCAGCAATCTGATCAACCTGGGCATCACGCCCGTGGTGGAGCAGGCGATGGCCGAACTGGGGCTGGACCTGGACACCTTGCTGGCGGTCGAGGTCGAGCCCGGCCTCGGCAACGGCGGTCTCGGGCGCCTGGCCGCCTGCTACATCGACTCGATGGCGACGCTGGGGCTGCCGTCGGTCGGCTACGGCATCCGCTACGAACACGGCATCTTCCAGCAGGAGATTCACGACGGCTGGCAGGTCGAGAAGACCGACCGCTGGCTGCGTCATGGAAACCCGTGGGAGCTGATGCGTCCGGAGTGGACGGTCGAGGTCAAGCTCGGCGGCCGTACCGCGCCTTGCGCCGATGCCGACGGCTGCGAGCGGGTGCGCTGGTTGGCCGATCGCGTGGTCAACGGGATTCCCTACGACACGCCCATCCTCGGCTACCGCACCCACACCGCGAACACGCTTCGCCTGTGGCGCGCCGAGGCGCCCGAGGCCTTCGATCTCGACAGCTTCAACCGCGGCGACTATTTCGGCGCCGTCAGCCAGAAGACGGTGCTGGAGAACATCACGAAGATCCTGTACCCGAACGACGACACGCTGCAGGGCAAGCTGTTGCGACTCCAGCAGCAGTACTTCTTCGTCTCGTGTTCGCTGCAGGACATGCTCCGCATCATGCGCACGCAACACGTGCCGCTGACCGCGTTTCACGAGAAGTTCGCCGTCCAGCTCAACGACACGCATCCGGCGGTCGCGGTGGCCGAGTTGATGCGGCTGCTCGTCGACGAGCACCAGATCGAGTGGGCCGCGGCCTGGGAAGTCGCGCGCCGCACCTTCAGCTACACCAACCACACGCTGCTGCCCGAGGCGCTGGAGCGCTGGCCGCTGCAGCTGTTCGGCCAGGTGCTGCCGCGGCACCTGGAGATCATCTTCGAGATCAACGCCCGGTTCCTCGACGAGGTGCGGCAGCGCTTCCCGGGCGACGACGCCCTGCTGGCGCGCCTGTCGTTGATCGATGAGCAGGGCGAACGCTACGTGCGCATGGCGCACCTGGCCTGTGTCGGCAGCCATTCCATCAACGGGGTGGCCGCACTGCACACCGAGTTGCTCAAGGGCGACGTGTTGCGTGACTTCCACGCGATCTGGCCGGACAAGTTCACGAACGTCACCAACGGCGTGACGCCGCGGCGCTTCGTCGCGCTCAGCAACCCACGCCTGGCAGCGTTGATCGACGAGTCGATCGGCGACGGCTGGCTGACCGACCTCACGCAGCTCCGGCGCCTGGAGCCGTTCGCCGACGATGCGGCCTTCGGCGAGCGCTGGCGCGCGATCAAGCGCGAGAACAAGCGCGTGCTCGCCGCGCGCCTCATGCGCGCCACAGGCATCGCGGTCGACCCGGACTCGATGTTCGACGTGCAGGTCAAGCGCATCCACGAATACAAGCGCCAGCACCTCGCGGTACTGCACGTGATCGACCTCTACCGCCAGCTGCGCGAAGACCCCTCGTTACCGATCGTGCCGCGGACGTTCCTGTTCGGCGGCAAAGCCGCGCCGGGATACCGGGCGGCGAAGTTGATCATCAAGCTGATCAACGCGGTGGCCGAGGTCGTCAACGCCGATCCGGCCGTGCGTGGGCGACTCAAGGTGGTGTTCCTGCCCAATTTCAACGTCAGCAGCGGGCAGGACGTCTATCCGGCCGCCGAGGTCTCCGAGCAGATCTCCACGGCGGGCAAGGAAGCCTCGGGCACGGGCAACATGAAATTCATGATGAACGGCGCGCTGACGGTCGGCACGCTCGACGGCGCCAACGTCGAGATCCTCGAGGCGGCGGGCGCGGAGAACTTCTTCCTGTTCGGCATGACGGTCGCGGAGGTCGAGTCGCTGCGCGCGTCCGGCTACCGCCCGCAACACTGGATTGCGCGCAGCGAGCGGCTGAAGGGCGTGCTCGACCTCCTGGTCAGCGGCCACTTCAGCGGTGGCGACACGAGCCTGTTCCGGTCCCTGGTCGACGACCTGGTCTACCACGACCCGTACATGTTGCTGGCGGACTTCGACGCCTACGTCGAATGCCAGCAACGGGTGGGGGAAGCCTACCGCGACCCCGCGCGCTGGACTCGGATGTCCATCCTCAACACGGCGCGCTCGGGCCTGTTTTCGTCCGACCGGTCGGTCGCCGACTACGCATCGCGCGTGTGGAGCGTGAACCCGGTGCGGATCCCGCTGCTCACGCGCGGCGATGTGCGTGGCGGTGTCCTGCAATAGCCGATGCCGACGATCCACCGCATCCTAGGACGACCCATGGGCGTTGCACCCGAGAACCAGAGGCCGGACGTCGATGAACGATTCGAGGAGCAGGCGGAGCGGTTCTTTGATGCGCAGCGCGAGCGGCTGCAACTGAACGAGGCGCAGATCCGCAGCCAGGACATCACGGATCTGGAAGACAGCCGGGTTCGGGCTGCATGCGAATCGGAGGTCGCTCGGTTGCAGTGACGTCGCGTGACTGGCCTTTTCCAACGAAAGGAGAACGGGATGGCAAAGCTCGACAGTGCGGATCGGAACGAGCTCTCGAAGACTGACTTTGCCTTCGTCAAGCAACGCAAGGAACCGCTGGAGGATGCCGCGCACGTGCGCAACGCGATCGCGCGCTTCGATCAGGT
>CAXTDA010000494.1:0-3169 GCA_964242935.1 uncultured Burkholderiaceae bacterium
CAACTCAACCTCGACGGCAAGGGGCGCATGATCGTGCCGGCGAAGCACCGTGACGCGCTGCAGGTCCAGAGCGAGGGCCGGCTGACGCTGACCCGCCACCCGGACGGCTGTCTGCTGATGTTTCCGCGCCCGGTCTGGGAAACGGCGCGAAGCGAGATCGCCCGCTGGTCGATCTCGGTCAAGCACTGGCAGCGGATGTTTCTCGGCAACGCGCTCGACGTCGAGATGGACACCGCCGGGCGCGTGCTGATCTCGCCCGAGCTGCGGAACGCCGTCGGCCTGAAGCCGGATGCCCGCGTGATGCTGCTCGGGATGGGCTCGCACTTCGAGATCTGGGAGGCGTCGGCGCACGAGAAGAACGAGGCGGCGACGCTGGCGGGCGGCGTGCCCGACGAACTCAAGCATTTCAGTTTCTGACGCCGATGCCGCCGACCTCGAGCGCCGCCCCGGCCTTTCCCGACCGGTCCGTCCTCCTCATCCATCGCGCTTCGCGGGAACCGTGGCTCCTCCAGACCGACAACGCGACGAATCCGACGAGCCCGCCGGCACGGCGCGCCGCTTCGTCCACCGCACCGTCCTGCTCGACGATGCGGTCGACGGGCTCGCGATCGAGGGCGACCGGCGCGACGGTCGCTTCGTCGACTGCACGTTCGGCCGCGGCGGCCACAGCCGACGGATCCTCGAACGCCTGTCGCCGGATGGTCGACTGCTCGCGTTCGACCGCGATCCGGACGCCGTCGCCGCGGCGGCGGAGGTCGACGACGCGCGCTTCGCGATCGTCCACGACCGCTTCACGGCGCTCGCCGAGCGCGCGGCCGCGCACGGCTGGCCGCACGTCGACGGCATCCTCTTCGACCTCGGCATCTCGTCGCCGCAGATCGACGACGCGGCGCGCGGCTTCTCGTTCCGTCACGACGGACCGCTCGACATGCGGATGGATCCGGAGCGCGGCCCGTCGGCCGCCGACTGGCTCAATTCGGCGCCGATCGACGACCTCGAAAGGGTGATTCGCGACCATGGGGAAGAACGGTTTGCTTTTCAGATTGCAAAGGCGATTGCGGCTCGCCGCGCAGAGCGACCTCTTTCGCGCACACGCGAGTTTGCCGATCTCGTGGCAGCCGCCATTCCGCACCACGGCCGGAAGGGGAGCGGCAGGGACGCGGCGCAGGATCCTGCTACGCGCACCTTTCAGGCGGTACGGATTCACGTCAATCAAGAGCTTGAAGAGCTCGAAGAGGGGCTGAGCCAGGCCATGGACCTGCTCGCACCGGGCGGCCGCCTCGCCGTGATCGCCTTCCATTCGCTGGAGGACCGCATCGTCAAGCGCTTCATCGCGCGCCAGGCGAAACCCGGCGCGTCGCTCGACGCGGTCGCGCGGCGCCTGCCGATCCGCGCCGCCGAGCTGCCGCAGCCGGCGCTGGTGACGGTCGCCCGGACGAAGCCGGCCGACGGCGAAGTGGCGGCGAACTCGCGTTCGCGCTCCGCGGTGCTCCGGGTCGCCGAGCGCACGATGGCGCGGCGCATCGCCGAACCCGGCCGGGGCCGTCGATGACCCGCCTGTCGGCGCTGTTCGCGCTGCTCCTGGTGCTGTCCGGGTTGTCCCTCGTGTCGTCGCAGTACCGGGCGCGGCAGTTGTTCATCGACCTCGATCGCGCGCGCATCGCGGCGCGGAAGCTCGATGTCGAGTGGCGGACGCTGCAGCTCGACCAGACCAACTATTCGAAGCACAGCCTGATCGAGGCGGCGGCCGAACGCGACCTCCGGATGCAGCGGCCGACCCCACGGCGCATCGAGTACTTCACGCTGCCCGGGTCGGCGGTCGGCATCCGCGACCTGAAGGGCGCGACGAAGAGCGAGCCGGGCGCGCCGGTGAGCGCCGGGGGCACCCCATGAAGGGCGTCCGCTTCCATGCCAGTCCGGTGCTCGCGGTCCGGCTGCCGGCGTGGCGTTCGCGCGCGGTGCTCTGCCTGCTGTTCGTGGCGTTTCTCGCGCTGCTGCTCCGGGCCATCTACCTGCAGGCGTTCTCGACGCAGTTCCTGCAGAACCAGGGCGCGCAGCGTTATCTCGTCACGCTCGAGACGCCGGCCACGCGCGGCAAGATCACCGACCGCAACGGCGACGTGCTCGCGTCGTCGATCCCGGCGTACTCGATCGGCGTCGAGACCGAGGAGGTCGACGCCTCGACGACCGAACTGGCCGAAGTGGCGCGGCTCCTCGAGATGCCGCTCGCCGAAGTGCAGAAGCGCGTCAACGACCCGGTCCGCCGCTTCATCTACCTGAAGCGACAGGTCCCGGCGCAGGCGGCGCTCGCGATCGGCAAGCTCGGCCTGCCCGGGATCCGCCAGCAGAAGGAGTTCCATCGCGAATACCCGCAGGGCGAGATGATGGCCCACGTCGTCGGCTACACGAACGTCGACGACTCGGGACAGGAGGGGATCGAGCTCGCGTGGCAGAAGTCGCTCGCGGGGCTCGCCGGCAGCCGCCGCGTGATCCGCAACCGGCTGAACCAGCCGATCGAGGACGTCGACGCGGCCAGCATCCGCATGCCGCACGACGGCACCGACCTGACGCTGTCGGTCGACAGCCGCCTGCAGTACCTCGCGTTCACCGAGTTGAAGAAGGCCGTCGAATTCCATCGCGCGAAGGCCGGCGCGATCGTCGTGCTCGATGTCCGGACCGGCGAGGTGCTGGCGCTCGCGAACCTGCCGACCTACGACCCGAACGACCGGCGCCGCATGACCGGCGAACAACTGCGCAACCGCGTCCTGACGGACACCTACGAGCCCGGCTCGACGCTGAAGCCGTTCACGATCTCGCTCGCGCTCGAACGCGGCGTCGTCAAGCCCGACACGATCGTGCAGACCGGTGGTGGCAAGCTGCAGATCGGCTCCAACACGATCAGCGACACCCACGCGCACGGCGCGATCTCGGTCGCGGAGATCATCAAGGTGTCGTCGAACATCGGCACCGCGAAGGTGGCGCTCCGGATGCAGCCGCAGCAGATGTGGGAGATGTACACCGCGGTCGGGCTCGGGCAGGCGCCGAAGTGGGGATTTCCGGGGGCCGCGGCGGGTCGCGTGCGGCCGTTCGCGAAGTGGCGGACGATCGAGCAGGCGACGATGTCGTACGGCTACGGGCTGTCGGTCTCGCTGATCCAGATCGCCCGCGC
>CAXTDA010000495.1:0-3164 GCA_964242935.1 uncultured Burkholderiaceae bacterium
GGCCGATCCTGCGGCCGCCCCGGTGGACGCGCCCGGCCGCAGCTTCGGCTGCAGGATCGTCGTCGTCCGGCCGGTGGCCGAGGTGCCGTTCGACTGCACGCTGTAACCCTCGGTCCGGGTGTTGTAGTCGATGCGGTCGCCGCGGCTCTCGTCGGCGTCGCGACCGGCGACGAGGCGCTTGACGATCGCGCGGTTGATGAGGTGGACCGTATCCGACTTCTCGTCGTACTCGATGCGTTCGGCCTGTCCCTCGATGAACTCGTCGACGCCTTCGCGCTTCTGCTTGAAATAGGCGAGCCTGGCCGGCTGCGTCGAGACCGCGGTCCCGAAGTTGTAGCCTTCCGGATCCTGCTTGATCGTCAGTTGGTCGGCGCGCAGGATGATCGTTCCCTTGGTCAGCACGACATCGCCGGTATAGACGTGGATCTGGTTGAGGTCGTCGTTGTTGCCGCGGTCGGCCTGGATCACCGCCGCCTTGTCCTTATCGGCACGTTCGGCGAAAGCTGCAGGGCCGCCGGCGAGAAAGCAGAGGCCGACGGCCAGTGTGCCGGCGCGCTGCAGGCCATGCGTTCGGAAGGACGGGAAGAGGGGGCTGCGCATGGAAGTCATTTCGTCGCGGCCGTGACGCCGGCCCGCGCGCTGCGCGCCTCGATGACCTCGCGGATGCGGCCGCCCTTGCCGCCGTCGAGCTGCAACGTCCGGCGCCCGTTATCGTATTGCATCCCGTTCGCCGTGACGCGCGAGCCGCCTTGCACGACGTCGATCGGCTGGTCGCTGGTCAGGACTTCGCGCTCCGGGTAGGCCAGCATGTACGGACCGGTCGCGACCATCTCGGGCGCGCCCTTCCAGCCCTGCCGCACCATCACGACGTTGCCGAAGAGGCGGACCTCCTGGCCTTCGCTGGTGGTGTTGCCGAGGTCCGCGCGGACGCGCACCTCGGGCCGGTCGCGCTTCGAACCGACGAGGCGCGGCTGGGTCAGCTCCCCGCTGTCGTCGTCGAAGTAGTGGACCAGCGTCTTCGCATCGACGGTGTACTGGGCGCGGCCGGTCTCGTCCATCCGGGTCAGCGTGATGTCCTCGGCGGTGTAGTCGATGTCGTGGCCGAGCGTCCGCGGCGTGACGTCCGACAGGCGCGCCTGCTGTGCGAGCCAGTACGAGCCGACCGCGAGTCCGCCGACCAGCAGGATCGAGAGGGCCAGCGTGCCGCGCTCACGCATGGTCTATCCGCGGGTCTATCCGCGGGGGCATCCGCGCGCGGATTGGGCGGGCGGCCCGCGCGGCACGGACGCCGACGAGCAGGTCGCAGACGTCGCGGACCGCCCCCGCGCCACCGTCGCGCCGGCTGACCCAGTGCGCGTGGTCCGCGACGCCCGCCGCGGCGTTCGGCACGGTCGCCGCGAAGCCGACGCGCCGCATCACCGGGATGTCGATGTCGTCGTCGCCCATGTAGCCGCAGACGTCCGCCGTGAGGCCGAGCTCGTGACGCATCGCGTCGAACGCGACGTTCTTGTCCGCGATGCCCTGCGCGACGTGGCGGATGCCGAGCTCGGCGCAACGCCGGAGCACGATCGGCGACTCGCGTCCCGAGATCACCGCCGTCGCGATGCCGGCCGCGGCGAGCGCCTTGATGCCGGCGCCGTCGTGGACGTGGAACACCTTGAGCGCCTCGCCGCCGCTTCCGAACCAGAGCTTGCCGTCGGTCATCACGCCGTCGACGTCGAAGACCATCAGCTCCACGCGCGACGCGCGGGCGAGGACGCTGCTCGGGACCCGCCGGATCGCGAAAGACGTCCGGGTCGACGGCATCAGATGACCTTGGCGGTCGTCAGGTCGTGGATGTGCAGCGCGCCGACCAGCCGCCGGTCGCCGTCGACGACGAGCAGCTGGTTGATGCGATGCCGCTCCATCAGGTCCGCCGCCTCGGCCGCGAGCTGCTCGGGGCCGATGCTGCGCGGGGTGCGGTGCATGACGTCGGCGACCCGCACGTCGGTGAAGTCGTGGTTCCGCTCGATCAGCCGGCGGAGGTCGCCGTCGGTGAAGATGCCGGCCACGGTGCCGTCGGCGGCCATCACCGCGGTCATCGCCATCCCCTTCTTCGAGCTCTCGAGGAGCGCGGTGAACAGCGACGCGTCCGCGGGCACGGTCGGCACCGCGTCGCCGGTGCGCATGACGTCGCGCACGTGGGTCAAGAGGCGCCTGCCGAGCGTTCCGCCGGGGTGCGAGCGCGCGAAGTCGTCGGCGCCGAAGCCGCGCGCGTCGAGCAACGCCACCGCGAGCGCGTCGCCGAGCGCGAGCGCCGCGGTCGTGCTCGCGGTCGGCGCGAGGTTCAGCGGGCACGCCTCGACATCGACGTGGGCGTCGAGGTGCACGTCGGCGAGTTCGGCGAGCGTCGAGCCGGGACTGCCGGTGACTGCGATCAGCTTCGCGCCCTGCCGCTTCAGGATCGGCACGATGACGAGCAGCTCCTCGGTCTCGCCCGAGTTCGAGAACGCGACCAGGCAGTCGGCGTCGGTGACCATGCCGAGGTCGCCGTGGCTCGCCTCGGCGGCGTGCACGAAGAAGGCGGGCGTCCCGGTCGACGCGAACGTCGACGCAATCTTGCGGGCGACGTGGCCGGACTTGCCGATGCCCGAGACGACCACCCGTCCGCGGCAGGCGAGCAGCACGTCGACCGCGCGCACGAACGACGCGTCGAGCCGCCGCGCCAGCGCGGTGATCGCGGCGGCCTCGATGTCGAGGACGCGGCGCGCGAGCACCAGCGACGCGGGCTCGGCGCCGGCTTCCGCGAGATCGCTCTCGATGCTTTCGGCGGCGATGACGTCGAGGCCCTGCGAGTCCCCGGTTAAAGTGCGTGTCACGCGACGCGGCGCGTGGGGCTTGCGGGTCAGCGGCTGTCGCGCTTCGGCGGTGGACGCGGTGCGAGCGGAGGCGCGGGAGGGCATCCGGCGAGTATACAAGTCACCCCGCAAGTCACCCCGCAAGTTACCCCGCAAGTCGCCCGGCAAGTCGCCCGGCAAGTCACCTCCCGGCACGTCGTCCGCGTCGGGCGATGGCGCGGCGCGCGGCCCGACACCCCGCTTCACGCAACCGGCGACACCCCGTCCGGCGAAACGCCTTGAGCACACTCGAACTCTCGCTGCTGTTCCTCCTCGCGGCCGTGATCG
>CAXTDA010000496.1:0-3155 GCA_964242935.1 uncultured Burkholderiaceae bacterium
ATGCTCACCGCCTTGATCGGACCCTCGCTCACCGAGCAGTTGCTCGGATCGGCCTGGTCTCACATCACCAGCGGACCCTCCGCGCAGAAGGCGTCGTCATGAACAGCAAAGTGGTCATCAATCGCCTGGCAACCGGCGTCCCCGGATTCGATGCGGTACTCGGCGGCGGCGTGCCGGAGTTCTCGTTCAACCTGATCGCCGGCCCGCCGGGCTGCGGCAAGACCACGCTCGCATTCCAGATGATGTTCGCGATCGCGAAGGCCGATCGGCCGGCCCTTTATTTCACAGTGCTGGGCGAGCCGCCCCTGAAGATGCTGCGGTACCAGCAGCAGTTCGACTTTTTCGACAGCGAAGCGATCAACCGCTCGGTCCGCTTCGTCGATCTCTCCGAAGAGACGCTGGCCGGCGACATGGACCGGGTCCTGCAACGGATGAGCCGAGCCGTGGCCGAGCACGAGCCGACGCTGGTGTTCGTCGATTCCTTTCGCTCGATGGCGTCGGCCGGTGGCGCGGGCGAGAGCTCGAACGTGCTGCCGCATTTCGTGCAGCAGCTCTGTGTTCGGATGGCGAGTTGGCAGGCGACCACGTTCCTCGTCGGCGAATACCTGTCCGAGACCGACGCCAGTCCGGTCCTGACCGTCGCGGACGGACTGATCTGGCTGCGGCAAAGCATCCTTCGCAACTCGATGGTCCGGAAGATGGAAATCATGAAGATGCGCGGGCAGCCGTCGCTTCCGGGCCTGCACACGTTTCGCATCGGCCGATCCGGGATCGAAGTCTTCGGACCGCCGTCGACGCCTCCGCAGCGAGCGGAAGACCTGGCGCCGCCGCTCAGTGCGCGCCTGCGGATGGGCGTGGAGCTGCTCGACGAGATGCTCGGCGGCGGATTGCCGCGGGGCTATTCGTTGCTCGTCGCCGGCCCGTCGGGGTCGGGCAAGAGCGTCCTCGCCGCGGCGTTCCTCGCGGAAGGCGCACGTGCCGGCGAGACCGGCGTGATCGCCGCATTCGAGCAGCGGCCGAACCAGACGCGCAACCCGGACGTCGCGGCGCTGATCGATGCGGGCAACGTGCGGCTGGTCGACAGTCGCGCCCTCGATCTGTCGATCGACGAGATCCTGCTGCTGCTGGTGGCGGAGATCCGTCGCGTCCATGCGACCCGCGTCGTGATCGACTCGCTGTCCGGCTTCGAGCTGGCGCTCGCGCCCACCTTCCGCGAGGACTTTCGCGAGTCGTTGTCGCGCCTCGTCGCATCGCTGGCCATCGAAGGCGTGACGGTGCTGATGACCTCCGAGCTCGAGGACCGCTATACCGATCTGCGTTTCAGTCCGTACGGGACCGCTTTCATGACGGACGCGATCATCGTGCAGCGATACATCGAGGTGGAAAGCCGGCTCCGTCGGATGATGGCCGTGGTCAAGGTGCGGGGCAGCGCGCACTCCGATGAGTTGCGCGAGTTCCAGATCGACGGGGGTGGAATCCGGATCGGCGCGATGCTGATCGAGCAGGAAGGACTGCTCGGGGGCAGGCCGACCACCAAGGGAAGCGGGCATCGGCCCGAACCGCACGGCGCGAGCGGCGGCGGTTGAGGTGAGGCACGCGCCGACAGGACCTTCCGCCACGGCGCTTCTCGAGGCCAACGAGCACCTCGTCCTCGCGGTCGTCCAGGCCCACGCCGATGCCGACGCCGCGAACCGGCTCCTGGCCGAAGCGACGCGTTCGGTGCATCTCGACGCGCTGACGGGACTGCCGGATCGGATCCTGTTCCTCGACCGGCTGGCGCAGGCGCTCACGCACGCGAAGCGGCACGGTACCTGTCTGGCACTGCTGTTCGTCGACGTCGACCAGTTCAAGAAGATCAACGATTCGTTCGGTCACGCGACCGGCGACGAAGTGCTGCGGGTGATCGCGAAGGCGCTCGTCTCGCGGGTGCGCAAGGGCGATACCGTCTGTCGGCACGGCGGCGACGAGTTTCTCGTGCACCTGACGGTCAGCATCGGGGTCAGCGTCTTTCCGGACGACGGTCAGGACGCGGCGTCGCTGATTTCCCGCGCCGACGCGGCGATGTACCGCGTCAAGTCGGCGCGGCGCGGCGCCGGTGCCCTTCCTTCGGACTCTTCCGCCGGACCGGACGGGGACGTCGTCGACGCGGCGGGGCCGGCGCGCGGCACGTCGACTCGACAGACCGCCTCCGATGAATGGGATCGTCGGAACATCCTGCTGCGCGACGCGAACGAGCGCCTGATCATCGCCGTGCTCGACGCCCAGTCTTCGCAGGTCGCCGCGCAGTACGGCCAGCCCTATCGCGCCCTGATCGACCGCATGGGCGAAGGCGCAGTGACGTTCGACGGATACGGCAAGGTGCTCTTCAGCAGCGAGACGTTCGCGCGCATGGTCGAGCTGCGACCCGTCGACATCGTCGGCATCGACTTCTCGACGTTGCTGCCGATCGCAGCGGAAGCCGCGGCCTTCCGCGAGACGCTGGCGCGAGGTCCGGGCGCCGGGCTGTCGAAGGATGTCCAGTTGCGCGGCGCCGACGACACGGCGTTCCCCGTTCGCATCCTCCTCATGGAGTTCAGCCTGCACGGCGGGGGCACCTCGGCCCGCGTCGTCTGCGGCATCGTCGCGGATCGGCGGAGCGAGTCACGCACGAGGGAGTTCGAGTCGCTCGACCTGCGGCTCAGCAGCGCCATCGCCGAACGGGGCAGGAGCGAGGAGCGGCTCGAACTGGCCCTCGAAGCCGCGGGCATGGGCAGCTGGGAACTGGACCTCGACAGCGGCACGTTGTGGTGCGCCCGCCGCAGCGACCGCATCTTCGGCCGCGTGCCGCTGCTGGCGGACGCCACGCTGCGCGACCTGCTGGAACACGTCGTACCCGAGGATCGGCGCCTCGTGGAACGGGCGTTCGACGAGGCCGTCGAGAGCGGGCTGCTCGACGTCGAGTTCCGCATCGAACGCCCCGAGAACGCCGCGATCCGCTGGCTCCATTTCAAGGCCAAGGCGTTCCACGAGTTCGGTCGGCCCGTCCGGATCTCCGGGGTGGTCTCCGACATCAGCGACCGCCGATCGGTCGAGGACCAGTTGCGGCAGGCGCAGAAGATGGAGGCGGTCGGGCAGCTCACCGGCGGCATCGCGCACGACTTCAACAACCTGCTGCT
>CAXTDA010000497.1:0-3144 GCA_964242935.1 uncultured Burkholderiaceae bacterium
GGGTCTGGGTTTGGCGCATGGTGGGTTGGGGGGGGTATGGGGGGGGGGGCGGGGAGCGGGGCGGTCTTGCACATTCGGTGCGAGTGGTGTTCCGGGGTTTGTCCACAGGTAAGGCGAACTGTCTTTCCCAGGAGGGGAGACACTCTCTAACCTTGTCGTCCCGGTGTAGGCCGGGACCCAAGTCGCTTTACGGTCGACCGGGCACGGACTTGGGCCCCGGCTTGCGCCGGGGCGACGGAGCGAAGAGGGAAGGCTCACCGCCATCACCCCTTCAACGTCTGCAGCAGCACGTGCAACTCGCGATTGAGCTCGGGAAACTTGCCGCGCAGTTCGTTGATCTTCCTGACCGCGTGCAGCACCGTCGTGTGGTCGCGGCCGCCGAAGAGTTCGCCGATCTCGGGCAGGCTCTTCTGCGTCAGCTCCTTCGCGAAGTACATCGCGATCTGGCGCGGACGGGCGATGTTCGTCGGCCGGCGCTGCGAGTACATGTCGGCGACCTTGATCTTGTAGAAGTCGGCGACCGTCTTCTGGATGCTTTCGACCGAGACCTGCGCGCGCTGCACCGACAGCATGTCCTTCAGCGCCTCGCGGGCCATCTCGATCGTGATCTCGCGGACGTGGAAGTCCGCGTACGCGAACAGCTTCCGAAGCGCGCCCTCGAGCTCGCGGACGTTCGAACGCGAATGCTTCGCGACGAAGAACGCGACGTCGTCGGAGAGCGGCCGGCCGACCTGCTCGGCCTTCTTCAGCAGGATCGCGACGCGCATCTCGAGCTCGGGCGGCTCGACTGCGACCGTGAGGCCGCTGCCGAAGCGCGACACGAGCCGTTCCTCGATGCCCTGCATCTCGGCCGGGTACGTGTCGCTCGTGATGATGATCTGCTTCTTCGCCGCCGACAGCGCCTCGAACGCGTAGAAGAACTGCTCCTGCGTGCCTTCCTTCCGCGAGAAGAACTGGATGTCGTCGATCAGCAGCAGGTCGAGCGAGTGGTAGATCTGCTTGAAGTTGTCGAACGCCTTCCGCTGGTAGGCGCGGACGACGTCGGCGACGAACTGGTCGGCGTGGATGTAGCGGATCCGGGCCGACGGGTTGCGCGAGATGATCTGGTTGCCGACGGCCTGGATCAGGTGAGTCTTGCCGAGTCCGACGCCGCCGTGCAGGAACAGCGGGTTGTACGACTTGCCGGGGTTGTCGGCGACTTGCGTCGCGGCGGCGCGCGCGAGCTGGTTCGCCTTGCCGGTGACGAAGGTGTCGAACGTGAGCGCCGGGTCGAGCCGCGAACGCTCGGACGATCCTGACGACGGCCCGGAGAACGCGCCCATCGAACCGCTGGCGCGGCCTGCCTCCCCGGCGCCGTTGACCACCTCGTTCGACATCCCGTGCGGTGCCGCGTCTTCGCCGGCCGGCATCGAGGAGCCGTTGGCGCGCGACGCATCGCCTTCCGACTTCGTGCCCGAAGCTGCGCC
Source organism: uncultured Burkholderiaceae bacterium (assembly GCA_964242935.1). Lineage (GTDB taxonomy): Bacteria > Pseudomonadota > Gammaproteobacteria > Burkholderiales > Burkholderiaceae_D > CAHJXF01. Next base: position 1,467 of record CAXTDA010000497.1, read on the forward strand.
GGACGTCGCGGGGCCGCGGGACGGCTGCTCGCCGGTCTTCGCGTCGAGGTACAGCTCGAGCTGGACCGGGCCCTCGAAGTAGCGCTGGGCGATCGTCTCTATGCGGACCGCGAACTGATCCTTCACCCAGTCGAGCTTGAAGCGGTTCGGCGCCCCGATGCGCAGGCGCCGGTCGGACGGGTCGAACGTGCTCGCGGTCAGCGGCTTGATCCACGCCGCGTATTGCTGCGGGGTCAGTTCGTCGCGCAACTGCTCGGTACAGACGCGCCAGAAATCCGGGCCGGTGCACGGCGCGGATCCGGGGCCGTCGTCGGTCGACGTCACCGACCTCCGTTCTTCGACTGCGAGTGTCTCTTCGATCATCGTGTTGCGCTGTTCGATCCTGCTGTTCGACGACCGGAACCTGGGGCCCGGCGGCTGGTCTGTCTCGACGCGAGAACTCCGCGGCCGGGTCTCCGCCGATGGCCGACGCACCGGGCGCATGCTGACGGCGCCCGGTCCATCGACCTCCGGGGTGTGAAGCGTGCGGGTGCCGGGCCGGGCTCGGTGGGCATCCGCACAGGACTCCGGTCGTCTCGAGACCCGTCGTGCCGGCCGCGTTCCGAGTTCTCGGAGACGCACGGCGACGGGCTGTTTTTAGTGGTCGATCCGGGAGCTGCTTCGGTGTTGCTGACGACTCGTTCGCCGGACGGCTCGGCGCCTGTTTGTTTCGCGATCGACGCCGTTTCACGACCGCTCGGCGTGCGGTCGGGCGGGGCGCGGGCGAGGACGGATTTTAGCGCAAACGGGCGGCGCAAAGCAAAGTTATCCACAGTCTCGACACACGGCGCGCGAGGGGGGTGAACAATTGAAGATTTGACAGCAACCCCTCTTTTTGTGTGTAATTTCAGGTTTTTAGCGAACGGCACCCATCATGAAGCGCACTTATCAACCTTCCGTCGTCCGCCGCAAGCGCACCCACGGCTTCCTCGTCCGCATGAAGACCCGCGGCGGCCGCGCGGTGATCCGGGCGCGGCGCGCCAAGGGCCGTCATCGCCTCGCGGTCTGACTTCGACGATCCGTCCAGCGTCGCATCGTCCATCGGACCCGCTGCGGCACCGAGGCTGCGTTATCCGCGCGACGCGCGGATGCTCGTACCGGCCGCGTTCGAGCGCTGCCTCCGACGCCCCGCGCTCCACCGCGGCGGGGCGTTCGCGCTCCACCTGAGCTGGCTCGACGAGACGCCCGCGCCGGAAGCGGCGTGGCGGCTCGGACTCGTGATCCCGAAGCGATTCGAGGCTTCGGCCGTCGCCCGGAACACGATCAAGCGCCGCTGGCGCGACGCGTTCCGGCGCGGTCGCGCAGCGTGGGCGGCGGAGTTCGGCAGCGCGGACCTGGTCGTGCGGCTGCACGCGCCGCTGATACCGAAGGCGCCGAAGCCGGTTGGCCGGCGTGCCGCCCCGCCGGCGGCGGCATTGCCGGCCCGCGTCCGCGCTCGGGATCGCTTCGACCCGATGGAGATCCTGACGGCGTTCGTCGAGCGGCTTCGCCGGCGTGGCGGTCGTGGCGACGCGACGCCGGTCCCGTCCCGCCCGGTCTGCGAACCGTCGTGAAGTCCGCGCCGTCGTCCCCTTCGTCGTCGTCCCCCTTGGCGCGTGCCGCCTCCGCCGCCCTGCTCGGCGCGCTCGCGTTCTACTGC
>CAXTDA010000498.1:0-3131 GCA_964242935.1 uncultured Burkholderiaceae bacterium
ACCGAGACCAGCAGCTCGTCGGGTTCGAGCGCCGTCTCGTAGAGGCCCTTGAAGAAGTCCGTCGCGGCGATCGACCGCCTGTTGGTCTTCAGCGTCGCGTCGAGCGCGAGCACCGCGGCCGGATAGCACGCGGCCGGATCGTTGTTCGCGAGGCTGCCGCCGAGCGTGCCGCGGTTGCGCACCTGGCGGTCGCCGATCATCTCGGCCATGTGCGCGAGACCCGGCACGAGCGCCTTCACGTCGTCGGACGCCGCGATCTCCGCATGCCGGGTCATCGCGCCGATCGTCAGCGTGTCGCCGTCGCGCGTGATGCCCTTCAGTTCGTCGACCCGGTCGAGATCGATCAACGCGTCGGGCGACGCGAGGCCGAGCCGCATCGACGGCAGCAGCGACTGGCCGCCGGCAATGAACTTGATGTCGGCGCCGCCCGCGGCGAATGCGCGGATGGCGTCGTCGACGGTGGTCGGCTGCTGGAACTGGAAGGGTTGCATCGAATGCTCCGGTTCAGTGGGACGCTGCGGCCTGGATTGCGGACCACACCGTGTTCGGCGTCGCCGGCATCGCGATGTCCCGGATGCCGAGCGCGTCGCAGATCGCGTTGATCACCGCGGGCGGCGAGCCGATCGCGCCCGCCTCGCCGCAGCCCTTCACGCCGAGCGGGTTGTGCGTGCACGGCGTGCCCTTGACGGTCTCGACGACGAAGGTCGGCAGGTCGTCGGCGCGCGGCATCGCGTAGTCCATGTACGTGCCCGACAACAGCTGCCCCGACTGATCGTCGTAGACGCCGTGCTCGAGCAGTGCCTGGCCGATGCCTTGCGTCAGGCCGCCGTGCACCTGGCCCTCGACGATCATCGGGTTGACGATGTTGCCGAAGTCGTCGACCGCGGTGAAGCGGTCGATGCGCGTGACGCCGGTGGCCGGGTCGATCTCGACCTCGCAGACGTACGTGCCGGCCGGGTACGTGAAGTTGGTCGGGTCGTAGAACGCGTTCTCGTTCAGCCCCGGCTCGAGCTTGTCGAGCGGATAGTTGTGCGGCACGTAGGCCGCGAGCGACACGGCCGCGAACGGCTGCGCCTTGTCGGTGCCGGCGACCTTGAAGACGCCGTCCTCGAACTCGATGTCGGTGTCGGCGGCCTCCATCAGGTGCGCCGCGATCTTCTTGCCCTTCGCGATGACCTTGTCGACCGCCTTCGCGATCGCGGTGCCGCCGACCGCGAGCGAGCGCGACCCGTAGGTGCCCATCCCGAACAGCACCTTGCCGGTGTCCCCGTGCTGGATGTCGACGTCCTCGAGCGGGATGCCGAGCTTGTCGGCGACGACCTGCGAGAACGTCGTCTCGTGCCCCTGTCCGTGGCTGTGGCTGCCGGTGAAGACGGTGACCTTGCCAGTCGGATGGACGCGCACCTCGCCGGCCTCGAACAACCCGGCCCGCGCGCCGAGCGCACCCGCGATGTTCGACGGCGCGAGGCCGCAGGCCTCGATGTAGGCCGAGTAGCCGAGGCCGCGCTTCAGTCCCTTGCCCTCGCTGTCGGCCTTCCGCGCCGCGAAGCCCGCGACGTCCGCGAGTTCGATCGCGCGCGCCATCGTCGCCTCGTAGTCGCCGGTGTCGTAGGTGAGACCCACCGGCGTCGGATACGGGAACGTCTTGATGAAGTTGCGACGACGGATCTCGGCCGGGTCGATGCCGAGGTCGTGCGCCGCGGTTTCGACGATGCGCTCGACGACGTAGGTCGCCTCCGGCCGGCCGGCGCCGCGGTACGCGTCGACCGGCGCCGTGTTCGTGAACACGCCGGTCACCTCGGCGTAGATCTTCGGCGTCGCGTACTGCCCGGCGAGCAGCGTCGCGTACAGGATCGTCGGCACGCACGACGCGAACGTCGACAGGTAGGCGCCGAGGTTCGCGGTGGTGTGCACCCGCATCGCGAGGAACCTGCCGTCCTGATCGGTCGCGAGCTCGACGGTGGTCACGTGGTCGCGGCCGTGCGCGTCGGTGAGGAAGGCCTCGCTGCGGTCGGCGGTCCACTTGATCGGCCGCTTGATGCGCTTGCTCGCCCACACCAGCGCGGTCTCCTCGTTGTAGAGGAAGATCTTCGACCCGAAGCCGCCGCCGACGTCGGGCGCGACGACGCGCAACCGGTGCTCGGGGATGCCGAGCACGAACGCGCACATCAGCAGGCGCTCGACGTGCGGGTTCTGGCTGTTGACGTACAGCGTGTAGCTCTCGTCGGACGGGTTGTACGACGCGTTGCAGGCGCGCGTCTCGATCGCGTTCGGGATCAGGCGGTTGTTGCGGAACGACAGCTTGCTGACATGCGGCGCCGACGTGAACGCGGCGTCGACCGCGGCCTGGTCGCCGCAGCCCCACACGTAGCAGACGTTGTCGGCCGCGATGCCGTGGACCGGCTCGCCGCCCGCGTCCTTCGCCGACGCGGTGTCGACGACCGCCTTCAGTTCTTCGTACGCGACGTCGACCATCGCCGCCGCATGTCGGGCCTGGTCGAGCGTCTCGGCGACGACCACCGCGACCGGGTCGCCGACGTACAGCGCCTTGCCGTCCGCGAGCACCGGATGCTTCGGCTCCTTCATCGGCGTGCCGTCGATGTGGTTGATCAGCCAGCCGCAAGGCAGCCCGCCGATCTCGCGGAAGTCGGCGCCGGTGTAGATGCCGAGGACCCCCGGCGCCTGCGCCGCGGCCGCGGTGTCGATCGCGCCGATCGTCGCGTGCGCGTACGGCGACCGCACGAACACCGCGTAGGTCTGGTGCTGCAGCGTCAGGTCGTCGACGTACTGGCCGCGGCCGGTGAGAAAGCGCTGGTCTTCCTTGCGCTTGACTGACTGGCCGATGAAACCTTGTCTGGCGTTCATGCTTCTAGGAACCCCCTAAGCACCGTCGTCCCCGCGGAGGCGGGGACCCAGTGTCGTTGATGTAGCGGCAAACGCCGCTGGGTTCCCGCCTGCGCGGGAACGACGACTTACGCCATCCCCGCCGCCCCCGCCTGCACGGCTTTCACGATGTTCTGGTACCCGGTACACCGACAGAAGTTGCCGACCAGCGCCTCGCGGATCTTCCGGTCGTCGGTCGCGTTCTCGGCGTGGTTCTTCACGAGGTCGATCGCGCTCATCACCATCCC
>CAXTDA010000499.1:0-3128 GCA_964242935.1 uncultured Burkholderiaceae bacterium
GAATGGCCGCGACCGGCGCTCGCGATGCTGGCCGATCGGCTGCCGCCCGCCGAGGCGGGCACGCTGGCCGGAGCGAAGGCCGGCGATGCCGCCGAGATGAACGGCACCGAGGCGGACTTCTATCGCGGCGAATACTTCCTCGCGCACGGCGACCTCGCCGGCGCCCGGGAAGCGTTCACCGCCTCGCGGGCACGCGGCGTGATCATCTACACCGAGTACGCCGCAGCCGGGTTCGAGCTCGACAAGCTCGACGGACGCTGTTCGCCGGTCGCCGCGCCGTCGAGCCAGCTCTCCGGCGACCGTGCTGCCCTGACGACGACGCGTTCATAATCGCGCTTTCGTCTCCGGCCCCGCTTCCCATGGACACTCTCGAATCCTCGCGCGCCGCGGTGCGCCAGCGCGTCGCCCGGTTGCGACAGGCGCTCGACCGGCGCGGCTTCGCGGCGGTCCTCGTCCCGTCGTCCGACCCGCACCTGTCCGAGTACCTCCCGGAACGCTGGGCGAGTCGCGTGTGGGCGTCCGGCTTCACGGGCTCGGCCGGCAACCTGATCGTCGCGCGCGACTTCGCCGGCGTCTGGGCCGACAGCCGCTACTGGGTGCAGGCCGACGCCGAGCTCGCCGGGACCGGGATCGACGCGATGCGGATCGGCGGCGCGACCAGCAACGCGCACGTCGACTGGCTGGCCGACCACCTGTCGGTCGGCGACGTCGTCGCCGTCGACGGCGCGGTGATCGGGCTCGCGGCCGCACGTCATCTGCGGACGACGCTCGCGGAACGCGGCATCGAACTCGCGACCGGCGTCGACCTGCTCGACGACGTCTGGCCCGACCGCCCCGGCCTGCCGACACCGCCGATCTACGAGCACCCGAGCCCGTTCGCGCCGCGCTCGCGCGCCGACAAGCTCGGCGACGTCCGCGCCGCGATGAAGGCGGCGGGCGCCGACGCGCACTTCGTCTCGACGCTCGACGACATCGCGTGGCTCTTCAACCTGCGCGGCAGCGACGTCGACTACAACCCCGTCTTCATCGCGCATGCGCTGATCGAGCCCGACGCCGCGACGCTCTTCATCGGCGAGGCGAAGGTCCCGGCGCCGGTGCGCGAGTCGCTGGCCCGCGACAAGGTGCGGATCGCGCCGTACGACGGCGCCCGCGCGGCGCTTGGCGCCCTCTCCGACGATCGCGTGCTGCTGCTCGACCCGCGGCGCATCACGCTCGCGTTCCGCGAGGCCGTGCCGCCTGCCGTCCGCGTCGTCGAAGCGGTCAACCCGTCGACCTTCGCGAAGTCGCGGAAGACCGCGGCCGAGGCCGGGAACGTCCGCCGTGCGATGGAGCAGGACGGCGCCGCGCTCGCCGAGTTCTTCGCGTGGTTCGAGGACGCGCTCGATGCCGCGCAGGCCGGCGGCACCGCGATCACCGAGCTGACGATCGATGAAAGGATCACCGCGGCGCGCTCGAAGCGCGACGGCTTCGTGTCGTGCAGCTTCCCGACGATCGCGGGCTTCAACGCGAACGGCGCGATGCCGCACTACCGCGCGACCGAGTCGTCGCACGCGACGATCGAAGGCGACGGCCTGCTGCTGATCGACTCCGGCGGGCAATACACGTCGGGTACCACCGACATCACGCGCGTCGTGCCGGTCGGCGACGTCTCGGCCGCGCAGAAGCGCGACTTCACGCTGGTGCTGAAGGGGATGATCGCGCTCGCCAGCGCCCGCTTCCCGCGCGGCACGCGGTCGCCGAGCCTCGATGCGCTCGCGCGCGCGCCGATCTGGGCCGCAGGCGCCGACTACGGTCACGGCACCGGCCACGGCGTCGGCTACTTCCTGAACGTCCACGAGGGTCCGCAATCGATCTCGCCGCATGCGCCGCCCGAGCCGCACACCGCGATGGAGCCCGGCATGATCACGTCGGACGAACCGGGCCTCTATCGCCCCGGCCAGTGGGGCGTGCGGATCGAGAACCTGGTGCTGACCGTGCCGGCGCGCTTCGAGGGCGCCGCCACCGGTGACGACGCCGGACGCGGCGACTTCGGCGAGTTCCTCGAGTTCGAGACGCTGACGCTGTGCCCGATCGACACGCGCTGCATCGACCCCGCCCTGCTCCGCGACGACGAGCGCGATTGGCTGAACGGCTACCATGCCGAGGTCGCGCGACGCCTGCTGCCGTTGACGTCGGGGGCGGCGCGCGAATGGCTCGAACGACGGACGCGGAGAATCTGAGCGGCAACGTCCCCGCCGCATCGAACCGCCCGTCGTCGATCGCCGTTTGTCACGGTGTCGTCGCCGCCGGGCGTCCGAACGGAACCATCGGCCGGGGCGGCGATCGGAGCACACGGTCCGCCGCAGTCCCCCGGAAGCCTTTCGCCGGATCGCCCCCTTGAATCGACCTGACCGCGACTGCACCGCAGCCGTGGCGCGGCCGGTTGCTGTGTTCCTCGTCTCAAAGAGAATGCCTTGACTTCGATCGTGACCGGAGCTGTCCGATGATGCGTGCGTGCCGGACGGCGGCATTGATCGCAGGCCTGCTCGCGACCGCCGCGTGTTCGAAGAAGGACGACGCGGCGAAGACGGCCACCGTCCCCGAGGCCGGCTACGTGGTGCTGACGACGCAGACGGTGCCGCTCGCGATCGAGCTCGGCGGCCGCACCAGCGCGTTCGAGACGTCCGACGTCAGGCCGCAGGTTTCGGGCGTGATCCAGGAACGGCTTTTCACCGAAGGCGCGTTGGTCAAGGCCGGACAGACGCTGTACCGGATCGATCCGAGCCTGTACCAGGCCGCCGCTGCCCAGGCGCGCGCCAATCTCGCCAGCGCCGAGGCGACCCGCGAATCGTCCGAGGCCAAGGCGAAGCGGTACAAGCCGCTCGCCGACATCGAGGCGGTCAGCAAGCAGGACTACGCGGACGCGCTCGCCACGTCGCGGCAGGCCGCCGCGTCGGTCGCGCAGAACAAGGCGTTGCTCGAAGTGGCGAACATCAACCAGAAATTCACGCGCGTGCCCGCACCGATCAGCGGCCGCATCGGCCGGTCGATTGTCACCACCGGCGCGCTGGTCACGGCCAACCAGGCCGAGGCACTGACGACGATCCAGCGCCTCGACCCGATCTTCGTCGACATCCAGCAGTCGAGCA
>CAXTDA010000500.1:0-3112 GCA_964242935.1 uncultured Burkholderiaceae bacterium
CCGCGTGCAACATCGGCGCGGTCAAGTTCCTGTCGATGGTCGGGCCCGGCGAGCCGGTCCGCCTCGAATTCGAATCGGCGGCGCCTGCGACCGGCGCCTACCGGCTGCGGATCTTCGCCGGCGTCCCCGGCGAGGAGCGGATCGCCGTCTCGGGCAGCGTCTCGTTCGATGGAGCCGCGGACTGATGGCGGCGATCTGGACCACGCATCGCGAGCGCGGCCACCCGGCGTTCCTGCGCCTGTTCACGTGGATCGCGCTCCATCTCGGGCGTCCGGTCGCGCGGCTGCTGCTGGTGCCGATCGTCTGCTACTTCGTCGTCGCCGGCGGCGAGGCGCGCGCCGCGTCGCGCGACTACCTGAAGCGGGTTCTCGGGCGCGAGGCGCGCCTGATCGACGGCTTTCGGCACGTCCACTGCTTCGCGTCGGTCATCCTCGACCGGCTGTACCTGCTGAACGATCGCCACGATCTCTTCGACCTCGAGGTGTTCGGCAGCGACGTGATCCGCGACGCGATGAACCTGAGTCCATCGTCCACGGCTTCGTCGTCCCCACCGCGGCGCACGACCCGCGGCGCGTTTGTCATCGGCGCGCACGTCGGCAGCTTCGAGGCGGTCCGCGCGTCGGGTCGCGACGAGAAGGAACTGCGCGTGTCGATGGTGATGTACGAGGACAACGCGCAGTACCTGAACGAGGTCTTCGCCGCGATCAACCCGGCGCTCTCCGAGGACATCATCCCGCTCGGGCGCATCGACTCGATGCTGCGCGTCAAGCGGGCGCTCGACGGCGGCGGCCTGGTCGGCATGCTGGCGGACCGCACGCTGGCCGAGGAACTCGGCACGCCGGCCGTGCGTCGGGTGACCCTGCTGGGCGGCCCGGTCGCGATCCCGACCGGTCCGTTCCGGATGGCCGCGATGCTGAAGCGGCCGGTCGTCTTCATCGTCGGCCTCTACCGCGGCGGCAACCGCTACGAGATCCACTACGAACCGCTGGCCGACTTCTCGGCGCTGCCGGGCGAGCCGGGGCCCGAGCGCGCGGCGGCGATGACCGCCGGCGTCGACGCGGCGATCGCGCGCTACGTCGAGCGCCTCGAACACTACTGCCGCGACGCGCCATTCAACTGGTTCAACTTCTTCGACGTGTGGAACGATCGAAGCCGGCCGGGCTCGCACCTGGCCGATCGCGGTCCGGACGCGGCGCCGGGGCCGGGAGCGCCGTCGTGATGGTCCGCATCGTCGTCGCGGCGGTGCTGGCGATCGGCGTCGCCACGGCGGGCGCGGCGGGCGCGTTCGCCGCCCGCCGCCGGATGCAGTCGCGGTCGCAGAACCGAGCGAGCCGCGCGGACTTCGTCGAGAAGAAGTACCTGGCGTCGCTGAACCGGCCGGTCGAGGCGTCGGGCGAACTCGTCTACGTCGCGCCGTCGCGCCTCGAGAAGCGCACGGTGAAGCCGAAGCCCGAGGTGCTGATCGTCGACGGCGACACGCTGACGGTCGAGCGGAACGGGACGCGGCGCAGCATCTCGCTCGCGTCGTTCCCGGAGGTCGCCGCGTTCACCGACAGCATCCGCGCGACGCTCGCGGGCGACCTCGACGCGCTCACGCGCAGCTACAAGGTCGTCCTCGACGGCGAGCCGCGCCGCTGGCGCCTGAGCCTGCTGCCCTCGGATCCGAAGATCGCCGCGATCGTCAGCCGCGTGACGGTCGACGGCCACGACGCGCTGATCGACACGATCGAGGTCCTGCAGGCCGACGGCAGCCGGTCCGTCACGTCCGTCACGCCGAAGGTCGAAGCGGCCGCCGCGGGCGCGCGTTGAGCGGGCCCGATCACCCGCGGCCGCAGAGGCCGGTCCGATGAACGCGCGCACGCGCGGCAGGATCGCGATCGTCGTCTGGCTGGCGTCCATTGCGGCCGCCGTGACGGTGATCGCGCACGCCCGCTTCACCGCCGACCTGTCGGCCTTCCTGCCGACCAGGCCGACCGAGGAGCAGGCGCTGCTGATCGACCAGCTCCGCGAAGGGCCGGCGTCGCACCTGATCCTGGTCGCGATCGCGGGCGGCGGTCCGGTCACCGACGCGACGCTCGCGGCGCTGTCGAAAAAGACCGCCGCGGCGCTCCGCGCCGACGCCCGCTTCGAGTCGGTCAACAACGGCGAGACCGTCAGCGCGTCGCGCGACCGCGAGCTGATGTTCAGCCACCGCTACGTGCTGAGCGACCGGGTCGTGCCGGCGCGCTTCACCGCGGCGGGCCTCCGCGATGCGCTCGACGAAAGCCTCGACCTGCTCGCGTCGTCGGCCGGGCTGATGCTGCAGCCGCTGCTCGCGCGCGACCCCACCGCCGAGCTGGTCTACCAGATCGAACGCCTGACCGCCGGACGCGAGTTGCCGGTGGTCGACGGTGCCTGGGTCACGCGTTCGCCGGAGGAGGGTCCGCACGCGCTGCTCGTCACCGAGACGCGCGCCGCCGGTTCCGACATCGACGGGCAGGAGGCCGCGATCGAGGCGCTGCGCGCGGCGTTCGAAGCGGCCCGCGCCGCGGTCGGCGCGCCGGCGGCGGGAGCGCGGCTGATCGTATCCGGCCCGCCGGTGTTCGCGGTCGATGCGCGGAACACGATCGAGCGCGACGCCCGGCGCCTGTCGACCGTCGGGATCGTGCTGGTGGCGTTGCTGCTCGGCTTCGTCTATCGCTCGCCGCGCGCGCTGCTCCTCGGGCTGCTGCCGATGGTCAGCGGCGCGCTCTGCGGACTCGCGGTGGTCGCGGCCGGCTACGGCGTCGTCCACGCGATCGCGCTCGGCTTCGGCGTCACGCTGATCGGCGAGGCCGTCGACTACGCGATCTATCTCTTCGTGCAGGCGCCCCGTGCGCCGTCGGACGATCGACACGCGACGACCCGCGGCTTCTGGTCGACGATCGCGCTCGGCGTCGCGACGTCGGCGATCGGCTTCGGCGCGCTGATCTTCTCGGGCTTCCAGGGCCTCGCGCAGATCGGGCTGCTGTCGATCGTCGGACTCGCGGTCGCGGCGCTGGCGACGGCGTACGTCGTCCCGGCCTGGATGCCGGCCGGCTTCGCGGTGCGGCCGATGCCCGCGCTCGGCGGCGCGCTCGCGCGGCTGGCGAAC
>CAXTDA010000501.1:0-3096 GCA_964242935.1 uncultured Burkholderiaceae bacterium
TCGAAGTACGGCTCGAGCTCGTCGTAGCCGACCGGGAAGTCCTCGATCGTCATGCCGGCGGGGATGAACTTCCGGCCGAAGCGCTGCTCGACGTTGCTGCGCAGCTTCAGGTCCTCCGGCAGCGCGCGAAAGTGGCAGCCGGACCAGTGGCTCCCCGCGCCGCCGACGCCGGTGCCGGGCTTGAACGATCCCATCTGCCGGTACGGCAGCGCGACGTCGTTGACGCCGTGGCGGATCGTCACCGTCTCCTTCGACAGGCTCTGCAGGTAGCGGCGATGGACCGACCCTTCGAGCTCGTCGACGACGCGCGGGTAGGCGAAGTCGGGCTGCGTGTCGCGGTCGCCGCCGCGCTCGAGCGCGACGACGTTGAGGCCCGCGTCGGTGAGTTCCTTCGCCATGATCGCGCCGGTCCAGCCCATCCCGACGATGACCGCATCGACCTTCGGGCGCGCGTTCGCCATGTCAGGCGCGCTTCCCGGCGAGGTCGACCGGCGGCAGCGGATACGGCTTGTCGCGCACGGTGACCCAGTCGATATAGTCGGCGCGCACGCCCGGATACGCGATCGCCTTCCAGCCCGCCATGCCCTGGTTGCCGCCGTGACTCGGGTCGGCGAAGTAGCCGGCCTTCGTCTCGTTCAACAGATAGTCGAAGAACGTCTTCGCCGAGATGTCCGCGAGCTTCAGCTTCGCGGTGTCGGCTGCCGTCAGCAGCTGGTCCTGCTCGGCCGGGCCGAGCTGCGCGAACGTCTTGCCGCCGTGGTTCGCCACGCAGTAGTCGTCGAACGCCTTGATGCCGACTCGCAGGATGTCGCGAAGCGGCAGTCGGCCCTGATAGCCGAACTGCGGCGACGATTCGTGGAACGGCCCCTGCAGGTACCAGATGTCGCCGGCCGCGTACGGCGTCTTCATGTGCCGGTCGAGGAACTCCGGCACGCCGACCTCGACTGCGCCGGGTCCGAGGTCATCGGTCGGGATCAGGCGGTCGACCACCGCGACGACGAACGTCCACTCGGGCTGCGTGAAGAAGGTCGGCTGGTACGGCGCCGGACCGGTCGCACTCGGCGCCGCCGCCGGCCGCTGTTCGTTCGAGCAGCCCGGCAGTGCCGCGATCACCACCGGGATCGCGCCCAGGCTGCGGAAGAAATGCCGTCGCGTCGTCGAGACCTTCGATCCGCCGTCGTCCACCTGGTCGTCCATTGCCGCTCCCCGGGGCGTCGCGTTTGGCGCGCGATCGCCGATCGAAAACAGCATACGCCGTACCCGTGGGCACGCTCGACGTCAGGGCGTCACGGACATCGGCGTCTGCCGGTCGCAGGCGGACCCGGAGCCGGTGCCGCCCTGGCGGGCCGCCCAGCCGCGCAGGTTCGACGCGAGCGTCTGGCGCGCCACGACCGCCGTCGAACGCAGGTCGCCGCCGACATCCACCTCGGCGATCCCGGCGACGGGACTCCGGCCGCCGAGATTGTCCTGGATGAGGAGCTTCAACAGCGAGCCGTCGTCGAGCGTCAGGTACACGCCTTCGCGGATGTCGGGTCGCTGATAGACCGGTGTGCCCACCATGTAGGCGGTCCGCACCAGGCCGACCAGCGCGCGCAGCGCCGCCGGATCGGCGGTGACGTAGCGGCAGCTCGCGGCCTGCATCCCGCGCTCGTCGAGCGCGTTCCGGAACAGCGCCATCGGGGGCACCAGGAACACCGTGGCCCGGGATGCCGTATCGGCTCTCTGCATCAGGGACGGGAGGTCGATCGCCGCGGCGGTCAGCGGCGCGAGCGCCGCGACGAAGGCGACGAACGACGAGAGCGTGGGACGGAAGTTCAGCATGGCGGAAGCGCTTCGGTCAGGACTGCCCGGCTCGTCATCATGCCGCCGATTCGTCGCCGCGGTTGTCGGTCCGCACCCTTCTCAGTCGAACCGGAACGCCGAGACGGTCGTCTCCATCACGCGGTCGCTGAACACCCGCCGTCCGGGCGAGTCGCCCGCGCTGCCGGCCACCACCATCAACGGGATCAGGTGTTCCTCGCGCGGGTGCGACGCCCGTCCGTCGGGATGCGCGTCCCAGCCGGCCAGCGTCTCGCGGCGCACGTCCGGGTCGGCGATCGCAACGGCCTCGGCGAGCCACGCGTCGAAGCGGTCCGACACCGGGCCGTACTGCGGCTTGCCGTAGCCGCGCATGTTGTGGAAGCTCATGCCGCTGCCGACGATCAGGACGCCGTCGTCGCGGAGCGGCTGCAGCGCGCGACCGGCTGCATCGTGCTCGAGCGGTTCGAGGCCGCCCCGGAGCGACAGCTGCGCCACCGGGATGTCGGCGGCCGGCGCCATCAGCATCAGCGGGATGAAGGTGCCGTGGTCGTAGCCGCGCTCGGGGTCCGCGCCTTCGGGCAGGCCCGCGTCGGCGAGCAGCGAGCGGATCCGCGCGACGAGCGCGGCGTCGCCGCCCGGCGCGTAGCGGAAGTCGTAGGTGTGCGGCGGGAAGCCGCTATAGTCGAACAGCAGGCCGGGACTCGCCGCGCTGCCGACCGTGAAGCGCGGCGCCTCCCAGTGCGCGGACACCATCACGATCGCGCGCGGCTTCGCCGGCAGCGACGCGATTGCGCCGCGCAGAAAGTCGGCCAGCCGGTCCCATGTGTGGGGCGGGGTCCACGTCATGAAGAAACAGGGCCCCGCGCCGTGCGGGACGTAGAGGGTCGGCATGCGCGGCATCGCTGGTCGTCCGGTGGCACGACCTTCAGTACACGTCGCCGTTCTCGTCGATCTTCCGGTCTTCGTACGGCGCGACGACGCGCCGCTGGAACTCGGCCTTGCAACTGTCGAGCGCGCCGACGACCGCGTTCAGGTGTTCGTAACGCAGACCTTTCGCGTCGATGTAGGCCTTCACCATCAACGAGATCATGTAGTTGAGGTCGCCGGCGGTCGTCGTCGCATCGACCGCGGATCCGATCGCGTCGGTGGCGGCGCGCAGCTTCTCGCGGTCGTCGGGCAGGATGTACGGCATCGAAGATCCTCGTTGAACGAAGCGCGCATTATCGCGCGCCGCCCCGAATCCTCACGTCCGCATCGTCTCCTTGACGATCGGCCACTGCCGGCGGCTGACCGGCA
>CAXTDA010000502.1:0-3087 GCA_964242935.1 uncultured Burkholderiaceae bacterium
CTGCAGCACGAGGCGGTCGACGAAGGCGGCATCGCGGCGGCGAACGCGCTCGCGGTCGTCGCGGGCGGGACGGCGAAGCGGCCACCGCGCCGCACGCCGCTGTCGATCGTGTTCTCCGACCCCGACATCGCGCAGGTCGGCCTGTCGTACAGCGAGGCGGATCGTGCGGGGCTCGTCGTCGGCACCGGCAGTGGCGACCACAACGGCCGCTCGAAGATCCTCGGCGACGAAGGCAACCTGCTCCGCGTCTACGCAGACCCGAAGGACGGCAGGCTGGTCGGGGCGAGCCTGGTTTCGACGCAGGGGGAGCACCTCGCGCACCTGATGGCGCTGGCGATCGGGCGAAAGCTGACGGCGGCGCAGCTGTTGCAGATGCCGTTCTACCACCCGACGGTCGAAGAGATGCTGCAGACCGCGCTCAGGGACGTGATGTCGCGGGTCGATCCGCTGTGACACGGCCCGGACGGGACGCTCCGATGTGCGTCCCCGGCGATGCATGGTCAAGCGGCGGCACAGTGCGCATACTGAGCCCGGATCTGCTGAAGCGAACGCGACCAGGCCTTCCGCACGTGAGCAAACCCGAGCCGCGTCTCATTCACGTCTGCCTGTTGCTCGCCGGCGCCTGTCTTCCGATCATGGGGACCACGCTGATGGCGCCGCTGCTGCCCAAGATGGCGGCGAGCTTCGATGGTGACGTCCGTCTGCTCGTCGCCATCGCGCTGTCGGCGCCGGCGCTGGTCATCGGCCTGCTTTCACCGTTCGCCGGCGCGATCGTCGACCGCGTCGGCCGCATCCGTCCACTGACCGCGGGCCTGGTGTCGTACGGCGCATTCGGCACCGCGCCGCTGTGGCTGGACTCGCTGCAGGCGATCATCGTCAGCCGCATCGGCCTCGGATTCGCCGAGGCCGCGATCATGACGAGTTGCACGGTGCTGATCGGCGACTATTTCGATGGTGCCCGGCGCGACAAGCTGCTCGCTCGACAGACCGCTTGGGTCAACATCGCCGCCGTGTTGTTCGTGATCGTCGGCGGCGGGCTCGGCGACTGGAACTGGCGCGCGCCCTTCTGGCTCTATTTCGGCGGCTGGCTGCTGGCGATTCCGATGACGCTTCTGTTGTGGGAGCCGACGATCGGCCGCCATGGACCGTCGCCGCGGTCCGCCTCGGCGCACGCCGGGCCGCCCGGCATCGCACAGGGCACCTCGCTCCGTTGGCGACGCATGTCGGGAATCTGTGCCGTCTCGGTGATCGGGTCGATCGACTTCTTCGTGGTCCCGGTGCAACTCGGCTTCGTGCTCGAAGGCCTGGGCGAACGCTCGTCCGGCGTGGTCGGGACGGCGAGCGGCATCTTCGGGACGGCGGTCGTTCTGGGGACGTTCGTCTTTACCGGGCTCGCCCGCCGTCGCGTGGAAGATCGCCTCTCGCTCGCCTTCGCGTTGCTGTCGGTGGGACTGATCCTGCTCGCCGGAGCGACCGCCTTTGGCAGCGTCGCGGTCGCCGCTGCGGTGGCGGGCATCGGTGGGGGTTTGTTGCTGCCGACGTTGCTCACCTGGGCGATGCGTGACCTCACCGTCGAACAGCGCGGGCGAGGCACCGGGGCCTGGCAAGGCAGCTTCTTCATCGGCCAGTTCCTCAGTCCGCTCGTCGTCGCCGCGATCGCCTACGCCGCCGGCGGACTGGCGAATGCCGTCCAGACGATCGGGATCGCTGCACTTGTGATCTCGGTCGTCGTTGCCGTCGCGCCGAAGGTTCTTCGATCGGTCGCCGGCCCGATCGAGGCGAGGCTCGCGCGCGGCCGGCGCGGCCCGCCGCTCCGATGAAGTCGAAGCGCGCTTCGACGTCATCGCGCGTGACGCGTCCGACGAAGCTCACCCGGCCTTCGACGATGGGCCTGCTGTTCCGCGAGCGCCTGTTCCGCAGCCTCGACGACGCCCGCGACGGACGGTGCGTGTGGTTGTCCGCGCCGGGCGGATCGGGCAAGACGTCGCTCGTCAGCACGTGGCTCGAGTCCGCCGGAATCGACCATGTCTGGTATCAAGTCGATGGTGGCGACGGCGACCCGGCGTCGCTGTTCCACTACCTGCGCCTCGACGCCGAATCGCTCGACCGTGCCGAACCGGTCGACCTGCCGCGTTTCGAACCGGCCATGTTCGCCAGCATCGACGTGTTCGCCCGTCGCTTCTTCGAGCTCTACTTCGAATCCCGCACGACACGGTTCGTGCTGGTGTTCGACAACTATCAGGAAGTGCGTGGCGAGTCGCCGTTCCACTCGGCGATCAGCGGCGCGCTGAGCGCGTTGCCGGCCGGTTCGCTGATCGTCTGCATCAGCCGCGAGGAGCCGCCGCCCTTCCTGGCTCGGTGGTTGGCGGATCCCGGCTTCATTCGCCTCGAAGCGGACCCGTTGCGCCTGAGCGACGACGAAGCGCGACGAGTGGCCGGATCAATCGACGCCCCCGGCGGCGAAGTCGATGCGATGAACCTGCAGGCTCGGGGATGGGCCGCGGGCTTTCGACTGCTGTTGCGGGCACGGGTGGCCGGGCTGAGCTGGGAAACGGCTCGCGCGGATAGCACGCAATCGCTGTTCGACTACTTCACCACCGAGGTCTTCCGACGCATGGAGCCGGACGTGCAGCGCTTCCTTCTCGCGACCGCCTTCCTGCCGACGGTCACCGCCGCGTCCGGACGCGCCCTCTCGGGATACGACGAAGCAGCGCAGCGTCTCGCATCGATGCATCGCGACCGTCTGTTCACCGATCGGCGGCAGCAATCGGACGGGACGCCGGAATACGAGTACCACCCGTTGTTCCGGGCCTTCCTGCTGGAGCGCGCTCGGGGAAGCCTGCCTGCGGAAGCGGTCCGCGGTCTGCAGCTTCGCGCGGCGACGCTGATGGCCGAAAGCGGCCGGATCGATGCCGCCGTTCAACTGTGGGGCGAGACGGAAGACTGGGCGGCGCTTCGACAACTGGTCTGCGAACACGCGCCGACGCTGCTCGCCGGAGGCCGCATCGACACCCTGCGCGACTGGCTCGGGGTCTTCCCGACCGCGTTCCGCGACGGCGACATGTGGCTCCTCTACTGGTTCGGCAC
>CAXTDA010000503.1:0-3068 GCA_964242935.1 uncultured Burkholderiaceae bacterium
ACCGCGTTCCGCGTGCTCGGCTTCCTCAGCTTCTCGCACTTCCTGAACGACCTGATCCAGTCGCTGATCCTCGCGATCTATCCGCTGCTGAAGGGCGAGTTCTCGCTCAGCTTCGTCCAGATCGGCCTAATCACGCTGACCTACCAGATCACCGCATCGCTGCTGCAGCCGCTGATCGGCTTCTACACGGACAAGCATCCGCAGCCGCGTTCGCTGTCGTTCGGGATGGCCGCGACGCTGTGCGGACTCGTGCTGCTCGCGTTCGCGCCGTCGTACGGCTGGCTGCTGGTTGCGGCAGCGCTGGTCGGAACCGGGTCGTCGGTGTTCCATCCCGAGTCGTCGCGGATCGCGCGGATGGCGTCGGGCGGCAAGCACGGGCTCGCGCAGTCGATCTTCCAGGTCGGCGGCAATGCGGGCAGCGCGGCGGGACCGCTGCTGGCCGCGTGGATCGTCATCCCGAACGGCCAGCGCAGCGTCGGCTGGTTCGCGCTCGCGGCGCTGCTCGCGATCGCGGTGCTGTGGCAGGTCGGCACCTGGTACGCCGCCCATCACGCCGCGCATCGGGCGAAGGCGAAGGCGACGTGCGCGGCGCTGCCGGCACTGCCGCGCGGCAGGGTGATCGCCGCCGTCGGCATCCTGCTGCTGCTGGTGTTCTCGAAGTATTTCTACATGGCCAGCTTCACGAGCTACTACACGTTCTACCTGATCGACCGCTTCGCGCTGTCGGTCCAGTCGGCGCAGCTGCATCTCTTCGTGTTCCTGTTCGCGGTGGCAGCCGGCACGCTGCTCGGCGGCCCGATCGGCGACCGGATCGGCCGGAAGCGCGTGATCTGGATCTCGATCCTCGGCGTCGCGCCGTTCGCGCTCGCACTGCCGCACGTCGGCCTCGCGGCAACGACCGTGCTCAGCTTCGTGATCGGCTTCATCCTCGCGTCGGCGTTCTCGGCGATCGTCGTGTTCGCACAGGAGCTGATGCCGGGCAAGGTCGGCACCGTGTCGGGCCTCTTCTTCGGCTTCGCGTTCGGGATGGGCGGCATCGGCGCCGCGGTGTTCGGGCAGCTCGCCGATTCGCACGGCGTCGGCTTCGTGTACCGGATCTGCGCGTACCTGCCGCTGATCGGCCTGGCGACGGCCCTGCTGCCGGACCTGCGAACGCGGCGCTGACCGCGGTCGGCCATCGAGCCCGGTTCGTCGCGCGCCGGGTTCAGCACGAACTTGCACGGAAGGATTGCCTGTCGCCGGCAAAGCGCTTGGTGCCTTCGAGAGATCGCGGCTAGCATTTTGATTTCGCGACGTCCGCGAATCGCGTTCGAAGGACTCTCATGAGCGTTCTCGCCGACTACCGGAACGATTGCTTCGTCAGCTACAGCCATCTCGACGACAGCCCGTTCGGAGATCCTCCGCGGCCCGGTTGGGTGGCGTTCTTCCACAGCAACCTCGAGGTGTTCGTCAACGCGCATGTCGGCCGCCGCGTACGCATCTGGCGCGACAAGCGACTGACCGGGTCGGAGGTGTTCTCCGACGAGATCGAGGACCAGTTGCGCGGATCGGCGGTCCTGATTTCCGTCATCTCGCCGGGCTACCTCAACTCCGTCTGGTGCAGCCGGGAGCTGATCGGATTCACGAAGCGCGCGAGCGAGACGAACTCGCTCCGGGTGGGCAACCTGCATCGCGTCGTCAAGGTGATGCGGCTGCCCGTCGATCGCAACGCGCTTCCTCATGCCCTCGACGACGTCCTCGGGGCCCATTTCTACAATCTCGACCAGCAGTCCCAGGTGGCGCGCGACCTGCTCCTCGATCCGGGCGGCGACCGGGCCTATCTGGCCCGGGTGGACGACGTGGCGCAGGCCGTCAAGAAGCTGCTCGACGCGATGAGCGCGGGGGTGCAGCATTTGCCGCCGCCCGAGGTGCCCGCCGAGACCGACCTGCGAACCGTGTTCCTCGCCTGGACGACCAGCGATCTCGTCGATCAGCGCGAACGTCTCAGACGCGACCTCGAAGCGCGCGACTTTCGCGTCGTCCCGAGCGGTGCCCCGCCGCTCCAGGCCGATCGCCTGAAGGAGGTCGTGCGCGAGTCGCTCCGGGCCGCGGACCTCGCCATCCATCTCGTCGGCACCCACTACGGCTTCGTTCCGGAAGGCGACGAACGATCCGTCATCGAGCTGCAGGGCGACGATGCGGTGTATCGCGACGTCGGCAGCCGCGCGGCCCGGATCTTCTGGCTCGCGGAAAGCGCAGGCGACCGCGACCCACGGCTCTCCGCCATGTTGAAGCGCGCCCAGGAAGCAGGGGGTGCGAGCGTCGACGTGATGGCGGCGAAGTCGATCGAAGACCTGAAGACCCGGGCGATCGATCGCCTGGACCAGGCGACGAGGCCGCGGACGGCAGCGATCAAGGCATCACGCCGCACCGTCTACCTGATCTGCGATCAACTCGACCGTGCCGCCGTGGCGCCGGTGCAGCAACACCTGTTCAAATGGTTCGAGGTGCGGCTGCCGCTGTTCTCGGACAACGTGACCGACATGCGCGAAGAGCACGAGGCTTCGCTGAAGGAGTGCGACGGTGTCTTGATCCATTGGGGGCGCGGCACCGAGGCCTGGCTGCGGAAGACGCTGCGCGACCTGCGGCGGGCCTTCGGCATGACGCCCGAGCCGCGAACCGAGCCCTACCTGGCGACGTGCTTGTACATCGCGGGGCCGCCGGACGACGCCAAGGCGAACTTCCTCACGCACGAGATGCCGGTGGTCCAGGCCGGGGACGGGCGCCCGGCGGACGGCCTGCGCTCCTTCGTCGAGAGCCTCGGCGAGCCGGTGCAATGAGCGCGATGGCCGATCACGGCAATCCGTTTCCCGGCCTCCGCCCGTACACCCGCGAAGAAACCGACCTGTTCTTCGGCCGCGAGGCCCAGTGCGACGAGCTGGTGCGGCGACTGTCGATGCAGCGCTTCCTGGCGGTGGTCGGGACGTCGGGAAGCGGAAAGTCGTCGCTGGTCAGGGGCGGCGGCCGCCCGGGGCCGGCCGGGGGGGGGGGGGGGGGCGGGGGGGCGCCGCGGCGGGGGGGCGGGGGGG
>CAXTDA010000504.1:0-3064 GCA_964242935.1 uncultured Burkholderiaceae bacterium
GGCCGGCCTCGTCGCCGCGCCGCTGGCCGGCCTCTACAGCAACGGGATGAAGCGCTTTTTCGCCTTGCCGCGGCCGGCCTCGGTGCTCGAGCCGGGGCACCTGCACGTCATCGGCGAGACGCTGCGCGCGAACACGTTCCCGTCGGGCCATTCGGTGACGGCGTTCACACTCGCGGCGCTGCTCGTCCTCGGATCGCGGCGGCCGCTACGGACCGCGACCTGGGCGGTGCCGATGGCCTGCCTGATCGCCGTGTCGAGGATCGCCGTCGGCGCGCACTGGCCCGCCGACATCGCAGCCGGCGCCGCGGGCGGATGGATTTCCGGTGCGCTCGCGATGATGGTGATCGTGCGCTGGCGCCGCTGGAACACGGTGATCGGCGTCCGGGTCATGGGCGTCGTGTCGATCGGCATCGGCGTCTCGCTGTTCGTGATCGACCTCGGCTATCCGCTCGCGATCCCGTTGCAACGGGTCGCGGCCGTCGTCGCGCTGGTCGCCGGCGGGATCGCGATCGCGCGGCCGCGACTCGATCCGTTGCTTCCCGGCGATCCGTCGTGGACCGACGCGCGGCGCCGTCCGCGATGACGATGCGGACGCTGGCCCTCCGCGGCGCGGCGGTCGCGGTCTCGGTCGGATTGCGCGCCGGGCTGATCGCCGACGCGCGGTGGCAGGGCGGCGGCGCCCGGCTCGCGCGGATCGACCCGGCGTCGCTCGCCGGCGTGGCGCTGTTGTTCGCGGCGAGCTATGCGATGCGCGGGGCGCGGATCCACGGGGAGTTTCGCGACGAGGTCGACGGCGCGGTCGGCGGCGGGCTCTACCTCCGCGTGCTGCGGTTGACGCTGATCCACAACGCGCTCGTCAACGTGCTGCCGTTTCGAAGCGGCGAGGCCGCGTTCCCGGTGCTGCTGCGGCGCTGGTTCGGCGTCGGGACCGGCCGAGCGGTGGTCGCGCTGCTGTGGCTGCGTGCGCAGGACGCGATCGTGGTCGCCGCGCTCGCGGCCGCGGTCTGGCCCGGCGTGCCGACGGCGTGGCGCGTCGTCGCGATCGTGGCGATCGTCGTCGGCGCCTGGGCGGTCCCGGCCTGGATGCGGCGACGTCCGGTCGATCCCGACGAGTCGCCACGCCTCGCGAAGCTCCACGCGCTGCTCGAACGCTCGACGCGTCGCAATTCCGCGGGCTGGTCGTGGACGATCGGCAACTGGACCGCGAAGCTCGTCGCCGAAAGCTGGCTGCTCGCGATGGCGCTCGGGCTCGATCAGACCGGGTCGATCGCCGACGCGGCGCTCGGTGCCCTCGGTGCCGAACTCGCCGCCATCCTGCCGATCCAGGGTGTCGCGGGCTTCGGGACGTTCGAAGCCGGCGCTGCCGCGCTGATGCGGACGCATGGCGTCCCGTTGCAGGCCGGCCTCGAGGCGGCGCTGGTGTTGCACGCGGTGGTTCTCGCGCTCGCGGTGCTCGCCGGCGTGCTCGGCACCGTGGCGTTGCCGGGTCCGGTGAAGACGCGTTGAAGGCGTCGGGCACAATGAGGCTCTGCCCCGGCACCGTCTCCGATGAACGACCTGCAGCCTTCCGCGACCTCGCTCCGCGACCCGACGATCCCGTCGGCGGACGCGTCGTTCGCGTCGCGCAACGCGATCGTCGACACCGCTTCGATCGAGCTGCCGCCGCACCGCCTGTCGATCATCGTCCCGATGTACAACGAGGCCGACAACGTCGCGCCGTTCGTCGCGCGGACCGAGGAGGCGCTCGCGGACTATCCGAGCCCGTGGGAGCTGATCCTCGTCGACGACGGCAGCACCGACGCCACGTTCGCCGAGATGCGTCGGGCGCGCCTCAGGTACGGCCCCCACGTCCGCCCGCTCGAGCTGATGCGGAACTTCAAGCAGACGGCCGCGATGCAGGCCGGCGTCGATGCCGCGCGCGGCGACGTCATCGTGACGCTCGACGGCGACCTGCAGAACGATCCGGCCGACATCCCGCGGCTGGTCGGCCGGCTGCTGAACGAGGATCTCGACTGCGTCGCCGGCTGGCGCCAGGACCGGCAGGACCATCTGCTGCGGACCATCCCGTCGAAGATCGCGAACGCGTTGATCGCGCGCGTCGTCGGCGTGCGCCTGAACGACTACGGCTGCAGCCTGAAGGCGTTCCGCGGCGAGGTGCTGAAGAGCATCCGCCTTTACGGCGAGATGCATCGCTTCATCCCCGCGTGGCTCGCGACCGTGACGACGCCGCGGCGCATCGCGGAGGAACCGGTGACGCACCACCCGCGCGTCCACGGCGTGTCGAAGTACGGCATCTCGCGCACGTTCCGCGTCGTGCTCGACCTGATCTCGGTGTTCTTCTTCATGCGCTACCGCGCGCGGCCGGGACATTTCTTCGGTGGGGTCGGCATGGCGCTCGTGGCGCTGGGCGCCGTGGTCCTGAGCTGGCTCGCGTTCGTCAAGTTCGGCCTCGGCGAGCCGATCGGCGGCCGTCCGTTGCTGCTGTTCGGCTTCTTCTGCGTGATCGCCGGCGCGCAGTTCGTGTCGACCGGCGTGCTCGCCGAGACGCTGGCGCGAATCTATTTCGAGTCGGGCGCGGCGGATCTGTACCAGGTGCGGCATCCCCGGAAGGTCGGCGAGCGGGACGAGTGGCGCGAGCCGGAGGCGCGTTGAGCCGCTTCGTCGGATCGGGTCGCCACGCGACGGACATGAACTGAACCTGCCCGGTCTGCGCTTCCGGCCATGCAAGCGCTTTCCTTGGCTGATCTTTTACTTCGAGCATTCCGAACACATCGAGATCTTGCGTGTGCGGCACGTTCGTCGCTACATTTCAGCCCGCCGAGGACACGGACCGATGATGACGTCTGCTAGCGACGCAGCGGTCGTGGTCGGGCGATGAACGACGTCCACGCCCCCCTCGACCGCCGCGCGACCTGGCTCGCGTTCGTCCTGCCGCTCGCGTTGCTGTCGATTCGCCTCGGCGGCGCGCCGCTGTTCGACGTCGACGAAGGCGCGTTCGCCGAGGCGACCCGCGAGATGTTCGAGCGCGGCGACTTCCTGTCGACGTATCTCAACGGCGCGCACC
>CAXTDA010000505.1:0-3062 GCA_964242935.1 uncultured Burkholderiaceae bacterium
GGCGGCGCTCGGCGGCCACGGCGACCTCCCGATCGCGGAGCATCCGGCGGTCCGACAGGCGCAGGCGGCCCTCGATCGCGCGGCGCTCGACCTGTCGTACACCCGCGTCACCGCGCCGACCGCCGGCGTCGTGACGCGCGTCGAGCAACTGCAGGTCGGCAGCTATCTGCCTGCCGCGACCGCGGCGTTCGCCCTGGTGTCGCGGTCGGATGTCTGGGTCGAAGCGAACTTCAAGGAGAGCCAGCTCGCGCACATGAGGCCGGGCCAGACCGCATCGATCGACGTCGACAGCCTGCCGGGCCACGCGTTCGAGGCGCGCGTCGCGAGCCTCAGTCCCGGGACCGGCTCGAGCTTCTCGGTACTGCCGCCCGAGAACGCCTCCGGGAACTGGGTCAAGGTCGTGCAGCGGCTGCCGGTGCGGCTGGTGTTCGACGAGGCGGACGCGCTCGCCGCGCTGCATTCCGGACTGAGCGCCGTCGTGACCGTCGACACCGGCCACCGACGGACGCTGACCGGATCGCGCGAGGCGGTCGCCGCGGGGAGCCGGTGACGGCACGACGATGCGAATGACGGCTTCCGCAGGCGGGGCGCCGGTCGACACGTTCGGCACCGAACATCGCGGGCTGGTGACGGCGTCGATCATGCTCGCGGCGATCATGCAGGCGCTCGACAACACGATCGCCAACGTCGCGCTGCCGCGGATGCAGGGCAGCCTGTCCGCGACGCAGGACCAGATGGCGTGGATCCTGACGTCGTACATCATCGCCGCGGCCATCATGACGCCGCTCACCGGCTGGCTCGCCGGTCGCTTCGGCCGCAAGCGCGTGTTCCTGATCTCGATCGTCTGCTTCACGATCGCGTCGGTCCTCTGCGGCATCGCGCAGACGCTGCCCGAGATGGTCGTGTTCCGGCTGATCCAGGGGATCGGCGGCGCGGCGCTGGTCCCGTTGTCGCAGGCGGTGATGCTCGACATCAACCCGCCCGAGCGGCATGCGCGCGCGATGTCGATCTGGGGCATGGGCGTCGTGCTCGGGCCGATCCTCGGCCCGGCGCTCGGCGGCTGGCTCACCGAGAACTACGACTGGCGCTGGGTCTTCTACATCAACCTGCCGTTCGGCATCCTGTCGTTCCTCGGCATCAGCGCGTTCCTGCGCGAGACCGCGAAGAAGGAAGGCGCATTCGACTTCTTCGGCTTCGCGAGCCTGAGTCTCGCGATCGGTGCCTTCCAGATGATGCTGGACCGCGGGCAGATCAAGGACTGGTTCGACTCGACCGAGATCTGGATCGAGGCGACGCTCGCCGCCGTCGCGTTCTATCTGTTCATCGTCCACATGGCGACGACGGACCGGCGTCCGTTCGTGAGCCTCGCGCTGTTCAAGGACCGCAACTTCCTGACCGGGATGCTGTTCATCTTCGTGGTCGGCGTCGTGCTGTTCGCAACGCTGGCGCTGCTGCCGCCGCTGCTGCAGGAGCACTTCGACTATCCGGTCTTCACGACCGGACTCGTCACGGCGCCGCGCGGCATCGGGACGCTGCTCGCGATGCTGATCGTCGGTCGCATCTCGGGCGTCGTCGACGCGCGCTTCACGATCGCGTTCGGTTTCATGCTCGTCACCGTCTCGCTGTACCGGATGACCGGGTTCTCGCTGCAGATGGACAGCGGTCCGGTGATCTGGTCCGGGGTCCTGCAGGGTTTCGGCACCGGGTTCGCGTACGTGCCGCTCGCGGCGATCGCGTTCACGACGCTCGACCCCGCGTTCCGCAACGAAGGCGCCGCGATGTTCAACCTGATGCGCAACATCGGCAGCAGCATCGGCATCTCGGTGGTCGAGACCCTGCTGACGCGCAATACGCAGACCGTCCACGCATCGCTCGCCGCCAACTTCACGCCGTTCCACGGCGCGGCCGCGCAGCTCTCGGGCAGTGCGGCGGCCGCAAGCAACCTCGCCGCAGTCGACCGCGGCCTCTTCCATCAGGCCGCGATGATCGCGTACATCGACGACTTCAAGCTGATGATGGTGCTGTCGGCCTGCGTGATCCCGTTCGTCCTGCTGCTGCGAAAGGGCCGGAAGCGCGCAGGCGACGTCGAGCATCCCGCCGTGCTCGAATGACGAGGACGTCGCCGCTCCGGGCGCGCGCCGCGATCGCCGTCGCCGCGCTCGTCTCCGCTGTCGCCGTCGCCGGTTGTGCCGCCGGTCCCGACTTCACCCGCCCGACGGTCGGGCCGACCGCGTATCGCAACGACCCGCCGAGCATCACCGGCGAGGCGCCGGCTCCCGCCGATCCGCAGACGCTCGCGTACGGCCGTCCCGTGCCGGACGACTGGTGGTCCGCGCTGCGGTCGCCCGAGCTCGATCGCTGGATGCGCCAGGCGATCGCGCGCAATCCGTCGCTGTCGGCGGCCAATGCCACGCTGGCCCGGGCCCGCGAGGCGGTCGACGCGCAACGGGGCGCCCTCTACCCGCAGGTCGACCTGACTGCGGGCGCCGGACGACAGAAGTACGGCAAGGAATTCCTCGGCCCGCTGCAGGCGCCACCGGCGTTCACGTACTACGCGTTCGGGCCGAGCGCCCGCTACACCTTCGACGTCGCCGGGGGCGTCGCGCGCTCGGTCGAAGAGCGCGAGGCCGAAGCGGAATTCCAGCGGCAACGGCTGCGGGCGGCGCACCTGTCGCTGACCGGCAACATCGCGCGCCAGGCGATCGCGATGGCCGCGGCCCGCGCCCAGCTGCGGACCCTGGAAGGCCTGGTCGCGGAGGATCGGCGCAACGTCTCCCTGGTCCGTCAATCGTTCGATGCGGGCTACGGGACGCGGGTCGAGCTGTTGAGCGCCGAGAGCCAGCTCACCTCCGATGCGGCGCTGCTGCCCCCGACGCAGAAGGCCGTCGACGTCGCGCGGCACGCGCTGGCCGTCCTCGCCGGCGACTCCCCGGCCGAAGCCACCGTCCCCGAGTTCGACCTCGACGACTTCATGCTGCCGCGCGAGTTGCCGGTGTCGCTGCCCCCCGAGATGGCGCGGCCGCGCCCCCACCTCCGCGCGGGCGCGGCGCCGCGGCCCGCGG
>CAXTDA010000506.1:0-3053 GCA_964242935.1 uncultured Burkholderiaceae bacterium
GCTTCGGCGGAACCATCTTGCCGACGCGGTTCATCGTGTAGACGTACTGGGCCATTGGACGTGCGTGCCGAAAACGGGGAGGCGCGAGCTTACCCGATGGTCGACGCCCGCCTCACCCGACGCGCCTTGCGTTCCCGCGAATGCCGCGAGTACACTCCGGCCCCATGCCTAGCCGCCGTTCCACCTTCGATTTCGCGTTCTACTTTCCGCGCCATCGGGCGGGGACGAGACGGTAGCGCGCGCAAGCTGCACCGGATCCGAAACCGCCACCTCGCTGGCGGTTTTTTTTCGCCGTCGAGAGCGCAAGCATCCGCCCGACCTGCCGATACAGAGAAGACCAGGAGTACCCCCATGCCGATCAGCACCGACGACCTTCGCATCCGCGAAATCAAGGAACTCACGCCGCCGTCGCACCTCGTGCGCGAGTTCCCGTGTACCGAACGGGCGTCGCGTACCGCCTTCTCCGGCCGCTCGGCGATCCATCGCATCCTTCACGGCGCCGACCAGCGGCTGCTGGTCGTGATCGGTCCGTGCTCGATCCACGACGTCGATGCCGCGAAGGAATACGCGCGGCGCCTCGTGCTCGAGCGCGACCGCCATGCGAAGGACCTCGTCATCGTGATGCGCGTCTATTTCGAGAAGCCGCGGACGACGGTCGGCTGGAAGGGACTGATCAACGATCCCGACCTCGACGGCAGCTTCCAGATCAACAAGGGTCTCCGCTCGGCGCGCGAGCTGCTCGCGACGATCAACGAGATGGGTCTCCCCGCCGGCTGCGAGTACCTCGACGTGATGACGCCGCAATACATCGCCGACCTCGTCACCTGGGGCGCGATCGGTGCCCGCACGACCGAGTCGCAGGTCCATCGCGAGCTGGCGTCGGGCCTGTCGTGTCCGGTCGGCTTCAAGAACGGCACCGATGGCAACGTGCGCATCGCGATCGACGCGATCAAGGCGGCGTCGCAGCCGCACCACTTCCTGTCGGTGACGAAGGGCGGCCACTCGGCGATCGTGTCGACCAACGGCAACGAGGACTGCCACATCATCCTGCGCGGCGGGCGCGCGCCGAACTACGACGAGGCGAGCGTCGCGGCGGCCTGCTTCGAGATGGGCAAGGCCGGCCTCGCGCAGAAACTGATGATCGACGCGAGCCACGCCAACAGCGCGAAGAAGCCCGAGAACCAGATCGCGGTCTGCGCCGAGATCGGCCGGCAGGTCGCATCGGGCGACTCGCGGATCATCGGCGTGATGGTCGAGAGCCATCTCGTCGCGGGACGGCAGGACCTCGCGGACGGCGCCCGCCTGGCCGACCTGACCTACGGCCAGAGCATCACCGACGGCTGCATCGGCTGGGACGAGTCGGTCCTCGTGCTCGAGCAGCTGGCCGCGTCCGTCCGCGAGCGGCGCGTGAAGGAGAGCGAGCGCTCGTACGCGGGGAAGTGATCAGGCAGCGTGTGAAGTCATCCAACAATTGAAGTTGGAGTTGCCGCGATGTCGCGGACAAGTTGGCGCTTGATTTCAAGCGTTTTCGGTGAGCATTTCAGTCGACTTGTCCACCCGCGGCGCAGAAATCAGCCGCGCGAGCACTTGTTGCCAAGATGACGCCGGAATCGCACGGTCGGCAGAAATTTGCGGGCATCCCGTAAAGCCCGCGCACGAGTCAGCATAAACGGGTGCTGCAGCCTGTCGGAAAATTTAACAGCAAGTGGAACTCGTTGAGTCTGTTACACCATTTCTCTTTACTTTTCAGGAACTAAGCACACCAATAAAAAGGTGGTACGTGCTTTGCTTCATTAAATCCGAGCTTCGCAGCATCCCACCAGAGGATTCGCCAATGACTCGTCTCCACAGCGACGGCATTTTGCTGCCGTCTAATCCCGCCAACTGCGCTTCGCGCCAGGCGGTCGGCCAACGCCCACAAGCCTGTGCGTGGATGCCGTTTGCGGCTGCGGTTGCCGGGATGCTGGCCATGGGTCAGGCGCCCGGTGCCAGCGTGACTTACGTGGGTGCAACCGGCGGGTATTGGGATATCGCTGGCAACTGGAATCCTGGCTTGCCGACGGCGCCCGACGATGTGGCACTGGGCGCGTTCAACACCGAGTTCCGAACGGGTGCGGTGACGATCCACACATTCACGGGAACCGGCAATTTGCGGATTTCGGGAGGCTCCCTGCGGTCGACCGCCGCGTCGTCGATCGGCAGCCTTTCGATGACGGGCGGCACGTTGAGCGGTCCGGGGACGGTGACGGCCGGCGCACTCACGTTCACCAGCGGAACGATGGGTGAGAGCGGTCAGGGCGGTGGCACGACGACGGTAACCGGCGCGTCGACCTTCGACGGCACGAACAACCAATATGTCTATTACGGTCGTACGTTGAATCTGAACGGCGGCGCGACGTGGACGGCCGGAAACGGCTCGATCTCGATCTCGGCGGGCAGCCAAGGCACGACCTCGTTGAACGTCGCGAGCGCGACCACGTTCGCCGACCAGGGCGCCGGTGCCTCCAACCAGACGCGCTACCTGGGCTACTACAGCGACGGCGTCTTCAACAACGCGGGAACCTACACGCGCACCGGTTTCGGCACGACGCAGGTCAATGCGGCGTTCAACAACACCGGGACCGTCAACACCAGCGGCGGGACGCTCAGCCTGGTCAACGGCGGCACCAGCAGCGGCGCGTTCAACGTGGCGTCGGGGGCGACGCTCAACTTTGGCAGCGGCTACACGCTGTCGAGCGGATCGATCGCCAACGCGGGAACGGTGACGGCATCGAATGGCACGGTGACGGTCGCGGCCCCGGTGACGCTGACCGGCGCCGGTGCGTTGACGATCAACGGCGGCACGCTGCGGGTCGCCGGCAACGGCATCACGCCGACGATGCTGAACATGACGAGCGGCACGTTGAGCGGTCCGGGGACGGTGACGGCCGGCGCACTCACGTTCACCAACGGAACGATGGGCGAGAGCGGTCAGGGCGGTGGCACGACAACGGTAACTGGCGCGTCGACCTTCGACGGCACGAACAACCAATATGTCTATTACGGTCGTACGT
>CAXTDA010000507.1:0-3046 GCA_964242935.1 uncultured Burkholderiaceae bacterium
GCGAGCGGGATCGCGAAGCCCATCTTCGGGCGGTACATGATCTCGTCCGGCAGGTACGGTTCCATCGCCTTCTTCAACAGGTACTTCTGTTCGCCGTTGCGGATCTTGATCGACGACGGCAGCGTCGCCATCCATTCGACGAGCGGATGATCCATCAGCGGCTCGCGCACCTCGAGCGAATGCGCCATCGACGCGCGGTCGACCTTCGTGTTGATGTCGCCGACGAGATAGGTCTTGAGGTCGATGTACTGGATCTGCGACAGCGGATCGTCGGTCGGCGCGCGCTGCGCATGGCGCCGCATCACCTCGATCGCGTCGTAGCCGGCGAGCTCGCTCTTGAACCGCGGCGTGTAGAGCTGCTGGCGGAGCGGCGAGCGGATCAGCGACATCGTGTGGAAGTACGCCTCGACCGAGTCGCGGCCGAGCGCCTCGAACGTCGACTTCGCGCGCAGCACGCGCGGCGCCCAGTCGGCCTTCGGGTAGGCGCGGCCGAGCGCGCCGAACACCGGCCGACGGACGCCGAGCGGGAACGTCGACCGCAGCTTCTCTTCCATCAGGTGGAATCGATAGCGCCGGTAGCCGCCGAACGTCTCGTCGCCGCCGTCGCCCGACAACGCGACCGTGACGTTTTTCCGCGCGAGCTGGCAAACGCGGTACGTCGGGATCGCCGAGCTGTCCGCGTACGGCTCGTCGTAGAGGCGGGCAAGCGTGTCGATCAGGTCGAAGTCGTCGCTCTCGACGTGCTCGACGCGATGCCGGGTCCGGTAGCGGTCCGCGACCTGCTGCGCGTAGGCCGATTCGTCGAAGCGGGCGTCGTTGAACGCGATCGAGCAGGTGTTGACCGGGTCGGCCGACAGCCCCGCCATCATCGCGACGACCGCGCTCGAGTCGACGCCGCCGGACAGGAACGCGCCGAGCGGCACGTCGGAGATCATCCGCAGGCGGACCGACTCGCGCAGGCGCAGGACGAGCTCCTCGCAGGCCGCGGCGTCGTCGATCGCGGCGCCCCGGTCGACGTCGAAGCGGACGTCCCAGTATTCGCGCGACGCGGGGATCGGCTGGCCGCGGCGGATCGCGAGCGTGTGCGCGGGCGGCAGCTTGAAGACGTCCTTGAACACCGTGCGCGGCTCGGGCACGTAGCCGAGCGCGAAATACTCCTCGACCGTCTCGGGCTCGATCGTGCGTGCGACCTGCGGATGTGCGAGCAGCGCCTTCAGTTCGGAGCCGAACAGCAGCATCCCGTCGGGCAGGATCGTGTAGTGCATCGGCTTCACGCCCAGCCGGTCGCGTGCGAGGAACAGCGTCTCGCGATTGCGATCCCAGAGACCGAACGCGAACATCCCGCGAAAGCGCGTGACGCACGCCTCGCCCCACTCCTCCCACGCGTGGACGATGACCTCGGTGTCGCTCTTTGTCGCGAACGCGTGGCCGCGCGCGGTCAGCTCGACGACCAGGTCCTGGTAGTTGTAGATCTCGCCGTTGAACACGACGCAGACGGTCCGGTCCTCGTTGTACAGCGGCTGGTGGCCGGTCGACAGGTCGATGATCGACAGGCGGCGATGGCCGAGGCCGACGCCGGCTTCGAAGTGGAAGCCGTCGTCGTCGGGTCCGCGATGCGCGATCGCGTCGTTCATCGCGACGAGGAGCTCGCGCGGGACGTCGCGGCGCGTTCGCGTGTCGAAGATTCCGGTGATTCCGCACATGGTTGGCTCTCGGGGATGCGCGTGGGCGATGTCAGCCGTGGCGAGGGATGACAGCACCATCGGCCGCGGCACCGGAAACCGGAGCGGCCGCCGCGTGGCGTCCGCCGGCGCGCCGCGCGTCGAGCAGCGTGTCGTACAGCGACGCATAGCGCGCGACCATCGCGTCGATGCTGAAACGTGCGACGACGTGCTCGCGGGCCGCGCGGCCGTCGGCGGCGACCTTCGGCGCGTTCAGCGCATAACCGCGCAGCGCCGACTCCATCGCCTGGGCGTCGTCGCTCGGGACGAGGAGGCCGGTCCGGCCATCGACGACCAGCTCCGCGTTGCCGCCGACGCGCGTCGCGACGACCGGCAGCCCCGAGGCCATCGCCTCGAGGATCGTGTTCGAGATGCCTTCGGCGAGCGACGGCAGCACGAACAGGTCGAAGCCGCCCATCAGCGCCGCGACGTCGTCGCGCGAGCCGGTCATCCAGATGCGGTCGGCACAACCGCTGGCGGCGACCCGGGCCTGGAGCGCGGCGCGGTCCGGACCGTCGCCGGCGATCACGAGCCGGAGCCGCCCCGCGCGCTCCGGCGCGAGGACGCCGAGCAGCTTGCACATGCGCGCGAACGCGTCGACCAAGAGCCCCTGGTGCTTGACCGGCGACAGGCGGCCCACGGTGCCGACGACGAACAGGTCGGGTTCGGCGAAGCGCTCGCCGACCGGACCCGGGCGGCAGCCGCCAGCGCGCGTCCGCGGCACGAAGCGTTCGATGTCGACGCCATTGCAGATCTGTTCGATCGACGCGGCCGGCACGCCGACGCGCCGTTCCAAATAGCGCCGGATCTCGGCGGACAGCGCGACGTGTCGATGGATCAGCGGACGCAGCAGGCGGCGCTGCAGGTGATGGCTGCGCTTCCCGCCGACCACGTCCTCCGCGCCTTCGTGAACCTCCCAGCCGTGCTCGCCGTGGATGCGCACCGGGACGCCGGCGAGCGCGGCCGGCATCTGCGCCTCGGAGGCCGCGAGATTGCGCGTGTGCACGATCGACGGCTTCAGCGTGCGGAACAGCCGATGCAGGTCGCGATAGATCGCGAAGCCGTGCCCTGGGGGCTTCCGCAACGCATGGAAACCGACGCCCTCGCGCGTGATGCGCTTCCGGAAGTCGGTGATCTCGGTCAACGCGATCACCGCGTGGTCGTAGCGATCGGCCGGCAGGCGCTCGATCAGGTTGACGACGCCGTTCTCGAGTCCGCCGACGTCGAAGCGATAGACGACGTGCGCGATCAGCGGACGCGTCGCGTCGGGGCGGACGTCGTTCATCGCCTCGCCTGCTCGTGCAGCGCCGCCAGCCTTTCGGCGA
>CAXTDA010000508.1:0-3029 GCA_964242935.1 uncultured Burkholderiaceae bacterium
CGAGGCCATGCACGAGGCGCTCGACCGCTGCGGCGTCGGGGCCGGCGGCGGAGGCGGCGGCTCCGTGATCGTGACGGTCACCGGCTCCTCGACGTTCTCGCGCTTGACCGGCAGCATGCGATGCGTCTGCGACCAGATCGCCAGCGCGACGACCGCGCAGGCAGCCGCGCTGGCCGGAACGTTCCGGTGCCGGTAGATGAAGGCCATCGTCCAGTGCGCTCAGGACTTCTTCTTGGACGCGATCGAGAACGACGCGAAGCCGTTGCCTTTCAATGCGTCCATCACGTCGATCAGGCGCTGGACATCGACACCCTTGTCGCTGTTGACGATGACCGCGACCTTGTTGTCCGGTCGCTCGAGGGCATGGATCGACGGCGCGAGCTGGTCGAGCGCGATTCCCTTGCCGTTCAGCTGCAGCACGTCGTTCGGCCCGAGCGTGACGAGCGCGTTGACGACCGACTTGATGTCCTGCGATTGCTCCGATGACGGCAGGACGGTCTTGACGCCGAGGGCCGGGATGACGTTGATGCTGATGAGGACGAAGAAGACGAGCAGGAACATCATCACGTCGATCATCGGGATGATCTCGATGCGCGCCTTCGCCTTCTTCGGAACCTGCCAGTGCCTCATCGATCGTCATCCACCGTCAAGACCGCGAAGTATCGTTACGCGATCTTAACGATTGATGACGAGCGACAGCGCCGAATTTTCGGAATGCTGCACTGCAACCGCACGGTGCGGTGTCAAGCTAATCGCTACTGAACAGTAACTTGCGACGGCAAATTCAAGCGGTTTATGCGGACACGCCCGGCGCGAAGTGTTGTAGGTGCGCCGCAGCAAGTTGTCACGCTCAGCCGCCGATGTACGACATCTCGATTTTCCGACCCGCGATCGTCGCATCGGCGCCCCGGCGTTCGGAGTAGCGATCGACGCGATCGGACCAGACCGTGGCGATTGCGCGGGTCAGCGCCGCGGCGTCGTCGCCCGCGCGGAGCCCGGCGCGGAGATCCGTCCCGTGGTCGGCGAACAGGCAGGTGTAGAGACGACCTTCGGGCGAAAGGCGGGCCCGGGAGCAGTCGCCGCAGAACGCCTGTGTGACGCTAGAGATGAAGCCGATCTCGCCGGCGCCGTCGCGATAGCGCCAGCGTTCGGCCACTTCGCCCCGGTAGTTGGCGGGGACCGGTTCGATCGGAAACGTCGCCGCGATGCGCTCGGCGACTTCCGCGCTCGACAGCACTTCGTCGAGCTTCCAGCGGTTCGACGCGCCGACGTCCATGAACTCGATGAAACGGAGGATGTGGCCGGTGCCGCGGAAGCGCCGTGCCATCGGGACGATCTGGTCGTCGTTGACACCGCGCTTGACGACCATGTTGACCTTGACCGGCCCGAGACCCGCAGCGGTCGCCGCGTCGATGCCGGCGAGCACGTCGGCGACCGGGAAATCGACGTCGTTCATCGCCCGGAAGCGTTCGTCGTCGAGCGCGTCGAGGCTGACGGTGACCCGGCCGAGGCCCGCCGCCTTCAGCGCCGCCGCCTTCTTCCGCAGCAGCGCGCCGTTGGTCGTCAGCGTCAGGTCCAGACGGCGCGGCGCGCCGCCGTCGTCCGCCGTCGGCAGTTCGACCGCCGCCAGCAGCGCGACCAGGTCCTCGACGTTCTTTCGCAGCAGCGGCTCGCCGCCGGTCAGGCGGATCTTCTCGACGCCGAGGCCGACGAAGACCCGGGCGAGCCGTGCGATTTCCTCGAACGTCAGGAGGTCGGCGTGCGGCAGGTACCGATGGTCGCGGTCGAACACGTCCTTCGGCATGCAGTACGTGCAGCGGAAGTTGCAGCGGTCGGTGACCGAGATGCGGAGATCGCGCAACGGCCGCGACAAGCGGTCGCGAAGACCGGCGTCCATCGTCAGCGGCCGACCCCGGTCGACGAGCGCCGGCCGGCCGCGCCGGTCGACGATCGGGATGACGGTGCGGGCGGACTCGTTCACGTGTAGACGTGCTCGCGCATCCAGCGGGTCGCGATCCACTTCTCGCCGGCGACGACCGGCGTCCCGCCGTGCAGCGTCCGGCTCGACGGCGCCGGCCGCTCGTACGCGAAGAAGACCGCGTTGCCGCGGATCGGCGCGACCTCGAGCCCGACGTCGGGAAAGACGGTCGCGCCGCCCGCGTCCGGCGTGTTGAGGTAGGTGATCAGCGTCGCCACCCGCTGCCCGCCGTGCGCGAGCAGCGACGGCGTCCCCGGGTCCTCGGGCGAGAAGTAGTCGTAATGCGGCTGGTACTCGGCGCCGACGCCGTAGTGGAGAATCTGCAGCGGCTCGCCGTGCGCGAGCGGCCAGCGGGTCACCTGCGCGATGCGCCGGTTGATCGTCTCCAGCAGCGGCGACGCGTCGTGGAAGAAGTAGGTGCCCTCGCTGGTCCGCGCTTCGTTGAGCTCGGTGCCGCCGCTCGTGCGGTTGACCGTCTCGGAACGCTCGAGCTTCGGCCGCGACGCCTGGATCAGCGCGTCGCACTCGTCGTCCGCGAGCAGGCCGCCGAAGACCACGATCCGCGGATGGTGCAGGTTAATCAGGATCTCGATCCGATGATCGTCGACGACGATCGAACTCGCACCGGACGCGAGCGGCGTCGGCAACGGCTCCGGCACCTCGTGGCCCGTGTCGCCCTCGGCCGTGCCGGTCGGGTCGGCCGTGAAGCGCGTCTTTCCCGACGCGCCGCCGATCAGCTCCTCGGCGAACGCGCGGGCGTGGCCGACCGTGATCATCGCCTCGATCATCTCGGCCGGGTTGCATCCCCGGCCGAGCTGTTCGTCGACCCATCGTCGCAGTTCGGGCGTGGCCTGCAGTGCCATGACGCGCTAGTGTCCTGAGTTGGTCATTCGTACACTAGCCCTGGTCCGATCTCAGTGCTTGCGGGTCTCGACCTGCGCCAGCGGCTCCGGCGGCGGCGGGGCGTTCCGCTTCCGTTCGCGCACCGGACGCGACGGCGGCGCCGCGTGCGCGAGCTCGGCCCGCGCATTGACCAGCTACCGGGCGTCGG
>CAXTDA010000509.1:0-3005 GCA_964242935.1 uncultured Burkholderiaceae bacterium
GGCCTGCGCGACGCGCTCTTGCGGCTGGCCGGGTTGCGGCGCCTGCTCGCCGACGCGTCGTCCGACCCGCGTGCGAGCCTCGCCGCCGACACCGGGCAGCAGTCCCTGATCGACGAGTTGATCGCCGCGCTGGCGACGCCGCAAGGGGCGGTCGACCTGATCGTCGCGGCGATCGCCGAGCTTCCGGCGGCGATGGTCCGCGACGGCGGCGTGATCGCCGGCGGATTCGATGCGGCGCTCGACGAGCTGCGCGCCCTGTCGACCGACGCCGGGACCTTTCTCGTCGAGCTCGAGGCGCGCGAACGCGCACGCACCGGCATCGCGGGCCTCCGGGTCGAGTACAACAAGGTGCACGGCTTCTACATCGAGATCACGAATGGACGGACGGCGGGGAAGACGGCAGAGCTGCCCGACGACTACCGGCGCCGCCAGACCACGAAGAATGCGGAGCGCTACATCACGCCGGAGCTGAAGGCGTACGAGGACCGGGTGCTGTCGGCGCGCGAGCGGTCGCTGGCCCTCGAAAAGCAGCTCTACGAGCATGTCCTCGATCGCCTCGCGGACTCGATCGGCGACCTGCAGCGCATCGCCCGGGCGATCGCGAGCGTCGACGTGTTGTGCGCGTTCGCGGACCGTGCCGCCGCCTTCGGCTGGGTACGGCCCGAGCTGGTCGACGAGCCGGGTCTCTCGATCGACGGCGGCCGGCATCCGGTCGTCGAGGCGCAGTGCCGCACGGGATCGAGCGGCAGCGAACGCTTCATCGCGAACGACAGCCGCCTCGGACCCGGGCGCCGCCTGCTGGTCGTCACCGGCCCGAACATGGGCGGCAAGTCGACCTTCATGCGGCAGACCGCGCTGATCGTGCTGCTCGCCGCGTGCGGCAGCTTCGTGCCGGCGACCCGCGCGGTGATCGGACCGGTCGACGCGATCTACACGCGCATCGGCGCATCCGACGACCTGGCCGGCGGCCGCTCGACGTTCATGGTCGAGATGACGGAGGCCGCGGCGATCCTGAACCAGGCCACGCCGACCAGCCTGGTGCTGATGGACGAGGTCGGCCGCGGCACGTCGACCTTCGACGGGCTCGCGCTCGCGTGGGCGATCGCGCGCCGCCTGATCGAGCACAACCGGTCGATGACGCTGTTCGCGACCCATTACTTCGAGCTCACGCGCCTCGCCGACGAATACCCCGCAGTCGCCAACGTGCACCTGTCGGCGATCGAGCACGGCCGCGACATCGTGTTCCTGCACGCGGTCGAGGACGGACCGGCGAGTCGGAGCTACGGCCTGCAGGTCGCGCGTCTCGCCGGCGTGCCGCACAGCGTGATCCGCCATGCCGAGAAGCAGCTCGCGGTGCTCGAGACGGCGGCGCGGAACGCCGACCCGCAACGCGACCTGTTCGAGGCGCCGCTCGACGACGATCGGGGCGATCGGGTCGACGATCGCCGGGCCGCGACCGAAGTCGTCGATGCGCTCGCCGCGCTCGATCCCGATCGGCTCGCGCCACGCGACGCGCTCGACGCCCTCTACCGACTGAAGCGCATCGTGTCCGGTCACGCCTCGTGACGCCGGCGGGCCGGGCCGGCCGTCGCGCGCTCGTGTTCCTGCTGCTGGTCGGCGCCGCGGCGGCCGAGGGACCGTCACGGTCCGACGACGGGTCGGCCGCGTTCAGCTTCGCCGTGGTCGGCACGTCGAGCGAGGCCGGCCGCGATACCGCGACGCTGCTTCGCGCGATCACCGACGGTCCCGCCCGCGTCGTCGTCCACTTCGACCTGTCGGCACCATCCGACGCATCGTGTGCCGACGCCGCGGCCGAACGCCGGCGCGCGATGCTCGATGCGAGCGCGAAGCCGGTGGTGCCGGTGCTCGCCGGCGCCGAGTGGGCCGACTGCGGCGCGTCGCGGACCGACCCGCTCGAACGGCTCGAGCGGATCGGCGACATGCTGTTCGGCGGTGACGCGTCGCTCGGTCGCTCGCCGATGCCGTGGGTTCGCCAGAGCACGATGCCGCGCTTCGCGCGCTATCGGGAGAACCTCCGCTGGCAGTCCGGCCGCGTGTTGTTCGCGACGCTGAACCTGCCCGAAAACAACAACAATTTCCGCCTCGCCGCCGGTCGGAACGGCGAGTTCGAGGAGCGCCTGGTCGCGAATCGCGCGTGGCTCGAGCGGACGTTCCGGATCGCGGCGGAACGTCGCCTCGCCGGCGTCGTCGTGTTCGTCGACGCCGCGCCGCGCTTCGGGGCGCCGCTCCGGGTGCCCGACACGCGTTCGCGCGAGCGCGACGGGTTCTACGAGTGGAAGCTCGCGTTCCGCGAGTTCGCGTCGTCGTTCAAGGGCCAGGTGCTGCTCGTCCAGGCACGACGCGCGGCCGGCGTCGCGACGATCGAGCCGGACCGGCCGTTGCAGGACGCGGCCGGCCGCACGATCGCCAACGTCGTCCGCGTCGCGGTCGACGACCGGGCCGACCTGCGCTGGCTGCGCATCGCCGTCGACCCGAACGATCCGGCGGTCTTTCGGGTTGCGAGCGAGCGCGCCTTCGACGACCCGAGCGGCGAGCTCTACGGTGCGACGCCGGCTCGGTAGCGACGGCCGGTCACGACAGGAAGCGCTTCAGCACGTCGTTGACTTCGGCGGCCCGCTCGCGATGGACCCAGTGCGTCGCGTCGGCGATGTGGTGGACCGCGGCGCGGTCGCAGAGCGCCGCGCTCTCGTCGGCGAGCGATGCGTCGAGCGCGCTGTCGCGATCGCCCCAGACGACCTGCGTCGGCACCGCGATCCGCACCGGCGTCCGCGACGGCAGCGACGGCAGGGCGCGGTACCAGCCGAGCATCGCCGCGAGCGCGCCCGGCTGCGACCACGCGTCGCGATACTCGGCGAGATCTTCGTCGCTGAACGTGCCGGGCAGGCTCGACATCTTGAGCGCGCCGACGAGCAACCCGTGATCCATCGATGACAGGACCATCTCCGGGAGCCACGGGAGCTGGAAGAACGCGACGTAGCTGCTCT
>CAXTDA010000510.1:0-2987 GCA_964242935.1 uncultured Burkholderiaceae bacterium
CGTCGACGCGACGCTGCGCGAGCTTCACGCGGGCTGCCCTTCGTCGAGCAGCACGGCCGGCGACGGCGCCTTGCCGAACCAGCCGCGCCAGCGCTTGCCGAGGTCGCGCGGCGCCAGCGTCACGACCCGGGCCCGATCGCGACCGCAGAGCACCAGCGTCGCGACGCCGGTCGTGCCGGCCGCCTGCTCGCGCACGATGCCGTCGAGCCGCGCGTCCAGGATCGCCAGCTGCTCGCGCCACCCGCCCCAGTCCTCGCGTCGCGCACAGGCGACGAAGCCGTCGAACGTCTCGAGGCGGCGGACCGCCGCGCGATCGATCGGGATCGCGGCCAGCAACGGCAGCGTCGACGTCACCGACGCGTAGCGCGGCGGCGGCAGCGGCGGGCCGCCGTTCCCGGACAGCCACAGCGTGTTGATCGTCGACCGGCCGCGCGTGTCGCGCGCCGCGTTGACCGGATGGTCGAACCACAGCATCTGGATCTCGTTGACGCAGCGCCGCCAGGCGAGCGCGGCGTCGCCATCCGACGGCGAGCGCGCATTGCGCGGCTGCCACTCGGCGACGTTCCCGCCGATCGCGAGGTCGATCGCGGCGCCGGCGAGCGGGCTGCCGTCGTTGCGACGCGCGAACCAGTGCGTCGCCGACGCGATCGGATCGAGAAGCCATCCGGCCTCGGCGAGGATCGGTGCGGCCGCTGCCGCGAGCGCGCGGGCCTCGGCCGGATCGATGGCGAGCGAGCCGGGGTCGTCGAGCCGCAGGTGATCGTTCGCAACCTCGAAGTGCGCGGGCTCGAGCAGGTAGCGGCCGTGCGCGGCATCCGCCGCGAGGCCCCGGGCAGCGCCCCACGACGCGGCGATGTTGATCGCGTCGACGGGCTGTCCCGCACGCTCGCCGAACAGCCACGCCTGCCACGTCGTCAGCGAAGCGGGCAACGGCGGATCGAACAGGACGGAACGGCTCGCGTGCGCGACGATCCGCGCGAAGGTCGGCATGACTTGGTCGCGCAGGACGTCGGGGGCGATGTCGGGGTCGACCAGTGCGGATGGGACGAGGAAATCGAGGTCGGCCATGCGAGGCGATTCTAGCGGTTCGCTATGGCACACTTCGACCCGTTGTCCCCCGGTCGCCCCGACACGACCGCACGCGGAACGGCCGCGATCCGCCGTCGCTTCTCTTCGGCAGCCTCGATCCTTGAACCTCCCCTACGAATGGCAGGTCGGCCTGCGCTACACGCGCGCCGGCAAGCGCCGCGGCGAAGTCGACACCGGCGGCAAGACCGGCGACGGCTTCGTCTCGTTCATCGCGGCGATCTCGATGGCCGGCATCGCGCTCGGCGTCGCCGCGCTGATCGTCGTGCTGTCGGTGATGAACGGCTTCCAGAAGGAAGTCCGCGACCGTATGTTGTCGGTGCTTGCGCACGTGGAGGTCTTCAACCCCGAGAGCGGCGTGGCCGACTGGCGTGCGCTGGCCGACGCGGCGAAGCGCGTGCCGGAGGTGCGCGAGGCCGCACCGTACGTGCAGGGCCAGGCGATGATCACGCGCGACGACGTCGTCCGCGGCGTGCTGATCCGCGGCGTGCAGCCCGAGGACGAGGCGAAGGTCTCCGACATCGCGACCGAGATGCGGGCCGGCAGGCTCGCCGACCTCGTGCCGGGTGGATTCGGCATCGTGCTCGGCTCCGAGCTCGCGCGGTCGTTCGGCGTCCGCGTCGGCGACAAGGTCAACCTGCTCGCGCCGCAGGGGATCGTGACGCCGGCCGGCGTCATTCCGCGCATCAAGTCGTTCACGGTCGTCGGCGTGTTCGAGAGCGGCCACTACGAATACGACAGCTCGCTCGCGCTGATCGACATCGACGACGCGACGAAGCTGTACCGGCTCGACCGCTACACCGGCATCCGTCTGAAGCTCGCCGACATGCAGGCCGCACCCGAGGTCTCGCAGAAGCTCGTGCACACGCTGAACCAGGACGTGCTGGTGCGCGACTGGACGCAGCAGAACCGCTCGTGGTTCTCCGCGGTGCAACTCGAGAAACGGATGATGTTCATCATCCTCGCGCTGATCATCGCGGTGGCCGCGTTCAATCTCGTGTCGTCGCTCGTGATGAGCGTGCGCGACAAGGAGGCCGACATCGCGATCCTGCGCACGCTCGGCGCGGCGCCGCGATCGGTGCTCGCAATCTTCGTCGTGCAGGGCGCGCTGATCGGCCTGCTCGGCTGCCTGATCGGCGTCGTGCTCGGCGTCGTGCTCGCGCTCAACGTCGGGCATGTCGTGTCGTTCGTCGAGCAGGTCTTCCACCTCCAGTTCCTGCCGCAGAACATCTACTTCGTCAGCGCGCTGCCGTCGGACCTGCAGTGGTCGGACGTCGTGACGATCGGCTGCGTGTCGGTGTTCCTGTCGTTCGTCGCGACGCTGTATCCGAGCTGGCGCGCGGCGCGCATCGAACCGGCGCAGGCGTTGCGCTACGAGTGACCGGCATGACCGTGCCGTCGAGCGCCGTGCTGAGGAGCGAGCGTCTCGCGAAGACGTTCGGCCGCGGCGAGACGGCCGTCGAGGTACTGCGCGACGTGTCGCTGTCGATCGCGCCGTCCGAGACCGTCGCAATCGTCGGTGCATCGGGGTCGGGAAAGAGCACGCTGCTGCATCTGCTCGGCGGTCTCGACACGCCGACTTCCGGCACGGTCGCGATCGACGGGCGCGACTTCTCGTCGCTGTCCGAAGTCGCGCGCGGCGAGGTGCGCAACCGGCGCCTCGGCTTCGTCTACCAGTTCCATCACCTGCTCGCCGAGTTCAGCGCGCTCGACAACGTGGCGATGCCGCTTCGCATCCGTCGCGAGTCGACGGGCGCGGCGCGCGAAGCGGCGTCGCAGATGCTGACGCGCGTCGGGTTGGCCCATCGCATCCATCACCGGCCCGGCGAACTGTCCGGCGGCGAGCGCCAGCGCGCGGCACTCGCGCGGGCGCTGGTCACGCGCCCGGCCTGCGTGCTCGC
>CAXTDA010000511.1:0-1428 GCA_964242935.1 uncultured Burkholderiaceae bacterium
CCGACCATCGAGGACACCGTCGGCAACACGCCGCTGGTGCGCCTGCTGCGCATTCCCGGCGACGAGAACGAGCGGCGCGGCAACGTCATCCTCGGCAAGCTCGAGGGCAACAACCCGGCCGGTTCGGTCAAGGACCGGCCGGCGCTGTCGATGATCCGCCGCGCCGAGGCGCGCGGCACCATCAAGCCCGGCGACACGCTGATCGAGGCGACCAGCGGCAACACCGGCATCGCGCTCGCGATGGCGGCCGCGATGCGCGGCTATCGCATGGTGCTTGTGATGCCGGAGCATCTGTCGATCGAACGGCGGCAGACGATGCGGGCCTTCGGCGCCGAGATCGTGCTGACGTCGAAGGATGGCGGCATGGAGTTCGCGCGCGACCTCGCCGAACGCATGCAGGCCGAGGGCAAGGGCCTGATCCTCGACCAGTTCGCGAACCCGGACAATCCGCTCGCGCATTACGAGACCACGGGTCCCGAACTCTGGCGCGACACGCGCGGCACGCTGACCCACTTCGTCTCGAGCATGGGGACGACCGGCACGATCATGGGCGTCTCGCGATACCTGAAGGAACAGGACCCGACGATCCGCATCGTCGGCGCACAGCCCGACGAAGGCTCGCAGATCCCGGGCATCCGCAAGTGGCCGGAAGCCTATCTGCCGAAGATCTTCGACGCATCGCGCGTCGATCGGGTCGAGAACGTCAGCCAGGCCGACGCCGAGGCGATGGCCCGGCGTATGGCGGCCGAGGAAGGCATCTTCGCCGGCATCTCGGCCGCCGGCGCGCTGTGCATCGCGCTGCGCGTCGCCGCGACGGTCGAGCACGCGACGATCGTCTTCATCGTCTGCGACCGCGGCGATCGCTACCTGTCGACCGGGGTGTTCCCCGCCTGACGACGCAGCGCATCGCAGGACTCGACCCGGTCCGGGTACCGGCGCCGAAGCGGGCGGCGGTCGTTGCGAAGGCGACGCCGTCCGACGCGAGGGGTCACTCCGCCCGACACACACCCAGCGGAGAAGGCCGACTCAGGTCGAGCGCTCGCGCCGCTGCCCCGCGTTGTATCCGCGCTCAAGAGGCAACAAGGCATCGTTCAAATGCGGTATGTTTCTTGCTGCAAATCCGGGCCGGCCAGGGAAGATCATGGATAACGACGAGCCGAAGCAGTCGATTCTGGAGCGCTTCATCAGTGATCACCCGGGCCTCTACGAGGCGATCAAGGCGCGCCATCGCACGAAGATCGGGAAGAGCGCCCTGCTGCACAAGGATCTGCTCGCGCTGTACCAGCCGCTCGTCGACGAAGGGGTCATCCGCCACCGGGTCAACAAGTCGAACAGCTATCGCGTGCATGGCGAATACATCCAGATCGCGTACCGCATCTCGATTCGCGCGAGCGACGGCAAGTGGCAACGGATCGACGTCGGCAAGGA
>CAXTDA010000511.1:1528-2987 GCA_964242935.1 uncultured Burkholderiaceae bacterium
TCGATCACCGAGAACGCGTAGAAGTAGCTGCGGTTGTAGCGCGTGATCGCGTGGAAGTTCTGCGTGCCGGCGAGGTACGCGACGCGCGGGCGGCCGGCGGGGTCGGTGCCCGATGGCAGGTCGATCAGCGCGAGCGGTTCGACGATGGCGGCCGGGGTCGACAGGCCGGCCGCGGTCAGGTCCGCATACGACAGCGTCGGAATGCTTCCCGCCTCGACCATCGCATCGATGCGCGACGCCTGTCCGGCGTCGTCGCCGGCGCGGCCGCTCAACGGCAGGTAGGTCGGCTGGCCGCGGACCCAGCCGTGCTGCGCGAGGAAATTTGCCACGCTGCCGATCACGTCGGCGGCGCTGTCGACGAGGTCGATTCGTCCGTCGCCGTCGTAGTCGATCGCGTAATGCCGGATACTGCCCGGCATGAACTGCGGCATCCCGATCGCGCCCGCGTACGAGCCGCGCAGCACGGCCAGGTCGCCGCCGCTGTCGCGGCTCATGCGGAGCGCTTCGGTCAACTGCTCGCGGAAAAACGACGACCGGTCGCGTTCCCGGTTCGGATAGTCGAACGCGAGCGTGGTCAGCGCGTCGATCACGCGGAAGTTGCCGGTGTTGCGGCCGTAGACCGTCTCGACGCCGAGGATGCCGACGATGATCTCGGCCGGCACGCCGAAGTCGCGTTCGGCCCGCGCGAGCAGCGCGTCGTGGTCCTCCCAGAAGCGGAAGCCCGCGGCAAGGCGGACTGGCTCGACGAAGCGCGCGCGGTAGACGGTCCAGTCGCGACGCACGCCGGTCGACGACGACGGCATCATCAGCCGCGCCGCGGTCGCGCTGTAGCGGACGTCGGCGAAGAGCCGCCGCAATGCGTCGCGGTCGAAACCCTCACGCGCGACGAGGTCGTCGATGTAGTCGAGGACGTCCACCCGTTGCGCGTAGTCGGGCGACGGCAGCCGAACGGAAGCCGTCGTGACCGCGGTGCGCGATGAACGAGGCGCCGCGGTGGTCGCTCTCGAGCCACCGGTCGACGACTTCGACGCGGCCGACTTCGCCGACGTCTTCGGTGCCGGCGGCGTCGACGAGGCGCTCTTCACGAGCGCCTTCGACGGTCGCGCCGAAACGTTCTGCGTCGCGTCGACGGGCGGTCGACCGCCACGGCGATCCGGCGCGGCGTCCCGATCGACCCCGGCAGCCGTCGCGACGGCGGACGCGAACAGCATCGGCACGAGGACGGCGACGACGCGACCGGCCACGGACCATCGCGGTCGACGAGGCGCAGCCGCGGTTCGATGGTCCGAACGACCACGCCGGGTCGGCACCGACGACAGCGTGCACGACGGCGCGCCGGACGAGGCCCTCGTCCCCCTCGGCCGATCGGCCGTGCCCGACTTCACGCCCGCAACGACGCCACGCTGGCCGCGAAGCGCGCACGCAACGCGCCGTCGCCGGGACCGTCGGCCGCGCGCGC
>CAXTDA010000512.1:0-2982 GCA_964242935.1 uncultured Burkholderiaceae bacterium
TCGAGACCGGCATGTACGAGATCCCGGCCGGCGGTCGCCGCTACCGGGCGCTCGCATTGCTGGTCAAGCAGCGGCGGCTGGCCAAGACCGCGCCGGTGCCATGCGTCGTGCGCGACGCCGGCACGCCCGAGGAGGACAGCCTGGCCGAGAACGTCCAGCGCGCGCCGCTTCACCCGCTCGACCAGTTCCGCGCCTTCCTCGC
This sequence comes from uncultured Burkholderiaceae bacterium, assembly GCA_964242935.1. Lineage (GTDB taxonomy): Bacteria > Pseudomonadota > Gammaproteobacteria > Burkholderiales > Burkholderiaceae_D > CAHJXF01. Next base: position 203 of record CAXTDA010000512.1, read on the forward strand.
GCTGCGCGAGAAGGGGCAGTCGGAGGAAGAGATCGCGGCCGCGCAGTTCGTGCCGGTCGCGGTGGTCAAGCAGCGGCTGCGGCTCGCCTCGGTGAGCCCGAAGCTGCTCGACGTCTATGCCGAGGACGGCATGACGCTCGACCAGCTGATGGCGTTCACGGTCAACGCCGACCATGCGCGGCAGGAGCAGGTGTTCGAGCGCATCGCGCAGTCCTACGACAAGCAGCCCTACGCCATCCGGCGGATGCTGACCGAGGGCGCGGTCAAGGCGACTGACAAGCGCGCCTTGTTCGTCGGGCTCGATGCCTATGCCGAGGCCGGCGGCACGATCCTGCGGGACCTGTTCGAGCAGGATCATGGCGGCTGGCTGCAGGATGCGGGTCTGCTCGACATGCTGGTGGCCGAGAAGCTGCGCGACGAGGCCGAGGCGATCGGTGCCGAGGGCTGGAAGTGGACTGAGGTCGCGCCCGACTTCGCCTACGGTCATGCTTACGGGCTGCGCCGGCTGTTCGGCGAACAGGTCGCGCTCACCGACGAGGAACAGGCGACGCGCGATGCGTTGCAGGCTGAGCTCGATGGTATCGAGGAGGCTTACTCGGAGAGCGGTGAAGACCTGCCCGACGAGGTCGATGCGCGGCTCGGCGAGATCGAGACGGCGATCGCGGCGTTCGATGAGCGGCCGTTCGCGTTCGACCCTGCCGAGGTGGCACGCGCGGGTGCGTTCGTCAGCATCGACAGCGCGGGCGAACTCCGCGTCGATCGCGGCTATGTCCGCGCCGAGGACGAGTTGCCGGTCGAGCCGGAGGCTGGCGAGGAGGCTGACGGCGAACCGGCCGACGCCGCCGACCAGTCCGATCGGGAGGATGCGAGCATCGACGATGGCGGGACGGAACCGGCCGAACCGGAGGAGGACGAAGGCCTCAAGCCCATCCCCGACCGGCTGGTGAGCGAGCTGACCGCGCACCGAACGCTCGCGCTGCGCCACGCGCTCGGCGGTCATCCGGAGATCGCGTTCCTCGCCGCGCTCCACGCGCTCTGCCTGCGTGTATTCTATCGCTACGCGCAGGACAGCTGCCTCGAGCTCGACCTGAAGAGCGTCGGCTTCGCGGCACAGGCGCCGGGGCTGGCCGATAGCGCCCTGGCGTTGGCGTATGACGCCCGCCATACCGAGTGGGCGCAGGCGTTGCCCAAGGAGACGATCGATCTCTGGGACGCGCTCGCAGCGTTCGACGGCGACACGCAGCACCGGCTGTTTGCCCACTGCGTGTCGCTATCGGTCAACGCGATCTACGAGCCCTACAACCGGCGGCCCAAGGCGCTCGCGCATGCCGATCGACTCGCGACCGCGGTCGACCTCGACATGGTGTCGGCCGGCTGGACGCCGACGGTCGACACCTATTTCGGCCGGGTGACCAAGGCGCGCATCGTCGGCGCTGTGCGGGAGGCCAAGGGCGATCAGGTGGCCGACCGCATCGTCGCGCTCAAGAAGCCGGAGATGGCGGCACAAGCCGAGGTGCTGCTCGCCGGTTCCGGCTGGCTGCCCGAGCCGCTGCGCACCCCCGGCCGCACGCTGTTTGCGGTCGTGCCGGTCGCAGAACCGGAGACCGTGACCGTCGGCGAGGAACCGGCGGCGATCGACGGCGAACCGGCCGTGGACGATGCGGTCGCCCACGCCGATGAAAGCCAGGTCGACGAATACCACGCCATCGCCGCCGAGTAACGGCGCCCCGCACCTCATGGCCCGCCGTCGAACGCCCGACGGCGGGCCTTTTTTGTCCCGGAGGATCACGCCATGCCGGACCGTGCCGCCGATATCGCCCGCCGCCTCGCCGAGCAAGCCGAGGCGGTCTGCCGTCATTATCTCTCCAGCGGACGCCGCGAGGGCCGCTACTGGCTGGTCGGCGATGCCGACAATTCTCCGGGCCGCAGCATGTTCGTTCGGCTGAAGCCGGGCGATGCCGGCAAGCTCGCTGGCAAATGGACCGACGCCGCCACCGGCGAGCATGGCGACCTGCTCGACATCATCGCGCGCCGTGAGGGTCTGACGACCTTGCACGAGACGCTCGAGGAAGCCCGGCGCTTCCTGGCCCTGCCTCGGGCCGAGTCTGCCGACACCTACCGGTATCAACTTCCCGCACCGACCGGATCGCCGGAGGCAGCACGACGCCTGCTCGCGATGTCGAAACCAATCGCCGGCACGCTCGCCGAGACCTACCTGCGCGAGCGCGGCATCACCGGCGCACGGACCTGCACCGCGCTCCGCTATCATCCCCGTTGCTGGTATCGCAGCGACGACGATTACCCCGCCGACCATGTCCGCGACAGTTGGCCGGCGCTGATCGCCGCCGTGACCGACCATGCGGGCGTTATCACCGGAGCGCACCGCACCTGGCTCGACCCATCCGGGACGGCGAAGGCACCGATCTCGACGCCGCGACGCGCCATGGGGTTACTTCTCGGCAACGGAGTCAGGTTCGGTAGAGCCTCCGACATCCTGGCGGCCGGCGAAGGCATCGAGACGATGCTGTCGCTCCGCAGCGTCCTGCCCACCATGTCAATGATCGCAACTCTATCGGCCAACCATCTCGCCGCCCTGCTCTTGCCGAACGGACTGCGCCGACTCTACATCGCGCGCGACAACGATCCGGCCGGACGGCATGCGGCGGAGACGTTGGCCGAACGCGCCCACGCGGCCGGAGTCGAGGTGCTGCCACTCATACCGGCCCTCGGCGACTTCAACGACGATTTGCGCCAGTTGGGACGATCCGCTCTGGCAGAGG
>CAXTDA010000513.1:0-2974 GCA_964242935.1 uncultured Burkholderiaceae bacterium
TGAGGCCCTGTCCGGCGACCGGATGGAGCGTCTGCGCGGCGTTGCCGATCGCGAACTCGGCGCACGATGCGGACCGCGCCCGGGCCGGCCGCGCCACCGCGTTCAGCCCGAGCGCATAGACCCGGCGCGGACCGACCGTCGCGAAACGCCCCAGCCGGTCGCCGAACGCCGCGTGCAACGCCGTCGCGAACGCGTCGTCGGACAACGCGATGCGCGTCGCGGCGTCCTCGGGCTTGCCGCACCACACGAGCGACCAGCCGGCGACGACGGCACCGTCGGTTCGCTCGCGCGCAGGCAGGAGCGCGATCGGTCCGTCCTCCGTGAAGCGTTCGAAGGCGGTCGCGGCGAGCGACGACGACGGCGTCTCGACCGCGGTCACGAAGCCGGTCACCGCGCTCTGCCGATAGTCGCGGTGGATCGCGCGCCGCTGCTGAAGGTCGAAGAGGCCGCCCTCCGCGTGCACGACGTGGCGCGTCGCGAGCGCGATGGTCGCGCCGCCGGGCGGCGTCATCGACACCCGCAGCGTATCGGCGTCGACCTCGACGCCGGCCACGCGGAACGGGCGCCGCACGACGAGTCCGCGTCGACCCATCGCGCGATCGAGCGCCTGCGCGAGGTCGGCGTGCCGGATCACGTAGCCGAGCGCCGGCACGTCGAGGTCGCGGCGATCGATCGTGGTCCGGCCGAAGCGGCCGCGATGCGAGACCTGGATCGTCTCGATCGCCGTGGCGTGACGTGCCGCCTCGTCGCGCCATGCACCGAGGCGCGACAGCAGCGTCGCGGTGCCGTGCGAGATGGCGATCGTGCGGTCGTCGTCGGCGGCCTCGGCGGCGGTGCGTGCGTCGATCGGCGCGATGCGCGACGCGTCGATGCCGCCCTCGACCAGGAACAACGCGCAGGCCGCGCCGACCGGCCCGGCCCCGCAGACCGCGATGTCGACGTCGCGATCAGGCATCGGTCGGGTCGTGGGCATCATTCGACCGGGGCGGGGCGTCCTTCAACCGTCGATCGAGCGCGGCCAGTTGTTCCGGCGTGCCGACGTTGTCCCACGCGCCGTCGTGCCGCGTGCCGGTCATGCGGCGTTGATCGGCGAGGTGATAGGCCCACGGGAACAGTGCGAGCCGCGTGTGCATCGGCACGTCGTCGAAGCAGCGTGGATGGAAGACCGCGATGTTCGCGTACGTCAGCGACGGCGCGGCATCGTTCAACGCGTCGCGCTTCCGCGCGATGAAGCCATCGACCAGCGCCATGTCGCCGCCGGCATGCCACGGCGGATTGTCGACGAGCACGAGATGCGCGGCGTGCGCCGGATGACGCGTCCGGATCGACGCCACGATCGGGACCAGCCGCGTGTAGTCGTAGTCGCTGTGGATGTCGGCACTGACGACGAGGAACGGCTCGCCGGGGTCGTCTGCCTCGATCAGGGGCATCGCGGTGGCGACGCCGCCCGCGGTCTCGAGCGCTTCGCGTTCGCGCGACCACGCGATGCGGATGCCCCAGTGGCTGCCGTCGCCGACCGCGTTCTCGATCTGCGGGCCGAGCCACGCGTGATTGATCGCGATGCGATTGAAGCCCGCGTCGACCAGCGCCTCGATCTGCCGCACGATGAGGGCCTTGCCGCCGACGGCCAGCAGCGGCTTCGGCACCTGGTCGGTCAGCGGCCGCATGCGTTCGCCGCGGCCGGCCGCGAGGATCATCGCCTTCACGCGGACGCCCTCGGGCGCCGCTGTCGCCGCCCGGCGACCATCAGAACGTGTACCCGACCTGCGCGACCCGTCCCTCGAGCGCGTCGACCAGCTTCAGCAGCGGCCCGAGCGCCCGGTAGCGGTCGGCGGTCGCGCGGACGTAGCCGATGAAGCGCGGCGCGTCGGCGAGGTACTGCGGCTTGCCGTCGCGGTAGTTGATGCGCGCGAAGATGCCGAGCACCTTCAGGTGACGCTGCAGGCCCATCCATTCGACGTCGCGATAGAACTGCCCGAAGTCCTCAGGAACCGGCAGACCGGCCTTCTTCGCGCGCTCCCAGTAGCGCACCGTCCAGTCGAGAAGCGGCTCCTCGTCCCACGACAGGAACGCGTCCTTGCAGAGCGACGCCACGTCGTAGCTGATCGGCCCGTACACCGCGTCCTGGAAGTCGAGCACGCCGGGGTTCCGACCCGCCGGCCCGACCATCAGGTTGCGCGGCATGTAGTCGCGGTGCACGAAGGTCCGCGCTTCGGCGAGGTTGTTCGCGACGATCGCATCGAACGCCGTCGCGAGCACCTTCGACTGCGCGTCGTCGAGCGCGAGGCCGAGATGACGGGCGACGTACCAGTCGGGAAAGAGCGCGAGCTCGCGTCGCAGCAGCGCGTCGTCGTAAGGCGGCAGCACGTCGGGTCGCGCGGCGCGCTGCCACGCGATCAGCGCATCGATCGCATCGAGCATCAGCGGCGTCGCGGCGGCGGGCTTCGCCGGATCGAGCACGGACAGGTAGGTCGCTGTACCGAGGTCGCCGAGCAGCAGGAAGCCCTGCGCGAGATCCTGCTCGATCACGATCGGCACGTGGAGGCCGGCCTCGTCCATCAGTCGCGCGACGCGGACGAACGCCGCGACGTCCTCGCGGTCGGGCGGCGCGTCCATCACGATCGCCGTGCCCGCGTCGGTGTCGACCCGGAAGTAGCGTCGAAAGCTCGCGTCGGCCGACGCCGGAACCAGGCTCGCGACATCGATCGCGCGAGCGGACGTGATGCTTGCGAGCCAGATGCGCAACGCATCGAGACGGGTGTCGTCGAGGGGCTCGGGCGGGCGCGCGCCGGGCGTCGTGACGGCAGGATTCGCGGACATCGAATGTGACGACTGGCCCGTGGTCGGGGGTCTGGGGGCCGATGAGGTGTGTCCTATAATACGCGACCCGTTTTGCGCCACCGGCGTGGTCGCCGACCCCAACGAACGACGACCCAGGCGCCGTCTCCATGCGTCCGACCGCGATCCGGCCCTC
>CAXTDA010000514.1:0-2956 GCA_964242935.1 uncultured Burkholderiaceae bacterium
ACGGCATCGGCCATCAGGTGCGACGTCGAGTGCCGGATGATGTCGAGGCCGTCGGCATCCTTCGCGGTCACGATCGCGAGGTCGACGTCGTGGTCGATCGTCGCCGACGTGTCGACGAGCCGCGGTTCGGCTGAATTCGCGGACCCGTTCGAGATGCGGCCGCCGAGCGCCGCCTTCGCGAGACCCGGGCCGATCGACGCGGCGACGTCGGCCACGCTGACCGGGTGGTCGAAGGAACGGACGGAGCCGTCGGGGAGCTTGATGTTCAACATGGCGGTCAGGATGAATTCGGACGCAGAAAAGAAAAAGCGCGGACAACCGCGCTTTTCTCATCGACGGCGCGCAATCTCGCGATCGGCGCCGGCAAGCGGTTGCTCAGTCGATGGGGGTTGCCTGCGTTCGCGGTGACATAACCATGTGCGGCTTTCGCCCGGCCCTTTCGCGCGCCTTGTCGGGTCCTGCTGACGTCTTCCTGCCTGCTGCGATTCCCGGCTTGCCGAGCCCGGACGACATGCCTTACCAAGAAGCTGGTAGGCGCGATTGGACTCGAACCAACGACCCCCACCATGTCAAGGTGGTGCTCTAACCAGCTGAGCTACGCGCCTAAAAAAGAGGCGGAAGTGTATCACGCGCCGCGGCGTCCGTCAGCCGATCCGATGCGTCGATGCAATGCGGGCGCCGCCGCAGGGCACTGTCATCGGACTGTCGCGGGATCGGCACGGTCCTGTCATGAAGCGGGGATTCAATCCGGGCCAACATGAATGCCCCGCTGACCGCCAAGCTCGCCGACGCCCTCTCCGCCCCGCCCTCCGCCGACCCGGCCGGCGACGGACCATCCCGTCTTCATCGCACGATCTGGATCTCCGACATCCATCTCGGCACCGCCGGGTGCAAGGCCGACTTCCTGCTCGACTTCCTGCGCTGGAACGACTCGGACACGCTGTACCTCGTCGGCGACATCATCGACGGCTGGCAGATGAAGAAGGGCTGGACCTGGCGGCAGTCGCACAACGACGTCGTCCAGAAGATCCTGCGGAAGGCCCGGAAGGGCACGCACGTGATCTACATCCCCGGCAACCACGACGAGTTCGCACGCGGCTACGTCGAGCACGCGTTCGGCGGCATCGACGTCGTCTACGAGGCCGTCCACGTCACCGCCGACGGCCGCCGCCTGCTCGTCACCCACGGCGACCTCTTCGACGGCGTGATCCGTCACGCGAAGTGGCTGGCCCATCTCGGCGACACGCTCTACACGCTCGTCCTCGCGCTGAACCACTGGTTCAACCGCGCCCGGATACGCCTCGGCTTCGGCTACTGGTCGCTTTCGCAATACCTGAAGCACAAGGTCAAGAACGCGGTCGGCTTCATCGCCGACTACGAGCACGCGCTGATCGGCGAGGCGCGGCGGCGCGGCTTCGACGGCGTGGTCTGCGGCCACATCCACAAGGCGGAGATCCGCATGATCGACGGCATCCTGTATTGCAACGACGGCGACTGGGTCGAGAGCCTGACCGCGCTCGTCGAGGACCACGCGGGCCGCCTGGCGCTGGTCGAATGGAAGACGGTCGTCGGCGACAGGCGCGAAGCGGCGACGACGACGGCGGCCGCATGAAGATCCTGATCGTCACGGACGCTTGGGAACCGCAGGTCAACGGCGTCGTGCGGACACTGAAGTCGACGCGACACGAACTCGAACGGATGGGCCATCGGGTCGACCTGCTGACGCCGCTCGAATGCCGGACCGTGCCCTGTCCGACCTATCCGGAGATCCGGCTGTCGCTGTTTCCGAAGCGGCACGTCGTGCGCCGCATGCGGGAAAGCGCGCCCGAGGCGATCCACATCGCGACGGAGGGCCCGCTCGGCATGGCTGCGCGGGCCTTCGCGGTCCGCCACGGCCTGCCGTTCACGACCGCGTATCACACGCGCTTCCCCGAATACGTGCAGGCTCGCTTCGGCATCCCGCTGTCGGTCACCTATCGATTCCTGCGCTGGTTCCACGGCCGCGCCGAGGCCGTGCTGGTCCCGACCCGCGCGGTCAAGCGCGACCTCGAGGCGTTCGGGTTCGATGCGGAGCGCGTCGTGCTGTGGTCGCGCGGCGTCGAGCTCGACGTCTTCAAGCCCGGCCCGGCGACGCCTCACGACCTGAACAACCCGGTCTTCCTCTACGTCGGTCGCGTCGCGGTCGAGAAGAACGTCGAGGCGTTCCTCAGGCTCGAACTGCCGGGCAGCAAGTGGGTGGCCGGCGATGGCCCGCAGTTGGCGCGGCTGAAGGCCGAACATCCGGACGTGCGCTTCACCGGCGTGCTCGACCAGGTCGCGCTCGCGGCGCTCTACGATGCGGCCGACGTCTTCGTGTTCCCGAGCCGCACCGACACCTTCGGCCTGGTCCTGCTCGAAGCCCTGGCGTGCGGTTGCCCGGTCGCGGCCTATCCGGTCACCGGCCCGATCGACGTGATCGGTCGAAGGACCGACGGCACGGGCGGGCCGACCCTGGGCGGTGCGCTCGACGACGACCTGAGGACGGCGGCCCTGCGGGCGCTGAACATCGACCGCGGCGCCGCTCGCGCGCATGCCGAACGCTATTCGTGGGCCGCCTGCACGCGCCAGTTCGTCGGCCATCTGCATCCGATCGGCGGCGACCGGCGGTCGTCCGGTCGCGCGAAGGACCTCGGCCGCACCGCCGTCTTCTCGCGTTGACGCTCTGCCCGCCGACGTGGTCGCCGATCGTCACGACGCGGGCGGCGGGCCTGTTGCGGTCGTGGCGCTGATGCTCCGCGAACGGCACGCCGTCCGCTTCGAGCGATCGGCCCTCTTGCATCGGCCGCGGCGTTCGCTCAATGTTGCGCGCATGAAGACGATCGATCTATTCCTGTGGCGCCACGCCGAAGCCGAGGACACGGCGCCGGACCTCGCGCGGGCGCGGACGCCGCGCGGCCAGCGCGACGCGGCGTCAGCG
>CAXTDA010000515.1:0-2954 GCA_964242935.1 uncultured Burkholderiaceae bacterium
TCGATCGTATGCGCGAGCGCCATTTCGATCGTCTCGCGTTCGAAGGCGGTCTCCTCGCCCGCCCAATCCCTGAACGACGAGCGGAACCCATGAACCGTGATCTCCTCCTCTCCCATCCGGCGTAGCAGCATGGCCATTGCCATATTCGAAAGTTTGCCGCCTCGCTGAGCGGGGAACACCAAGGCCTTGGGCCGCGCCTCGCCCGGCTGGAGCAAGCGGAGCAGCTCGATCGCGCGATCGGACAAGGGAACCACGTGTTCGGCTTCCGCCTTCATTCTTTCGCCGGGGATCGTCCAGAGCCCTGCGTCCAGATCGACCTCCTGCCACGTCATGCCGATCGTCTCGCTGGTCCGTGCCGCCGTCAGGATCGTGAACTCTAAGGCACGCGCCGCCGTCGCCGGTCGCGCGGCCAGCTTCTGCGTGAACGTGGGGACATCCTGATAGGTCATGGCCGCGTGGTGACCCTTTGACTTCTTTCGACGCGGCATCATCAGCTCGATGTGGCCCTTCCAGCGAGCCGGGTTTTCCCCTTCGCGGAGACCTGCGATGCGGGCAGCATCCAGAACCCGTTCGATCCGTCCGCGTACGCGGCCAGCCGTCTCGGGGATCTTGAGCCAGATCGGCTGGAGAACGGCTACCACGTCGTTCGTCGTGATGGTGCCGATCTCCATCTCGCAAAGCACTTCCGCGTGAGTCTTGAGCGTCGAGCGCCACTGTTTTCGATGCTTGGCATTGCGGAAGCCATCTTCGATCTCGTCGATAAGCCGATCCGCAAACGCCCAGAAGGTCACCGCGCCCTCGAGCGCCTTCCGCCTACGTGGTCCCGGCGTTGTGACAGGTGCGGGTGCCGCCCGCTTCGGCCTCGCCTCGATCCGCTCTCCGATCGGGTCGCGCCCCTCGGCAAACGCCGCTTTCGCCTCGGCTGCCAGCTTGCGCGCCTGAGCGAGCGACACCTCATCGGGAACGCCAAGCCCCATTTCCCGCCGCCGACCGTCGCCGATCAGGATCACGACCCAGGACCGCGTTCCAGCAGGTGTCACCCGAAGGTAAAGGCCATTCCCGTCCGAGTGCTTGCCCGGCCGGTCGATCGCGGCGATCTGCTTGACGACCAGCTTGTTGCTCACGCGACGGGACATCACACCCTCCACGAGGGCACCTGGGGATGCAGGGGATGGACCTCCAGTCCCAATCCCAGTCCCAATCGTGGAAGCGGTCTTGGGCGATCCGCAGCGGACCGAAGCGAACGCCAAAAATATTTTAACCCGTTGATATCAAGGCTGAATATCGACGATCTATGGATCGCCACGGTTCGCTGAAATTCGGGGTGTTGGCGGAGAGGGTGGGATTCGAACCCACGGTGCCCGTAAAGGCACAACGGTTTTCGAGACCGTCCCGATCGACCACTCTGGCACCTCTCCGCGAGGGCGGCGGGCGGCGTGGGCGGCCCGGCAAGTCGAGGGGCGGGCCTCTAACCCAAAGGGTTTGCCCTCGCAAGCACCGCTTGCGCCGCCCCGCCCTCCGCCTAAATAGAGGGGATGCCGCGTCATCCCACCGCCGGACAGCCAACCCGGATCGACCTCCCCGTGCCGCCGATCGCCGCCGCGCGATTCTCGATCGGCGAGGTGGTGAAGCACCGCATGTTCGACTTTCGGGGCGTGATCTTCGACGTCGACCCGATCTTCGCCAACACTGAGGAATGGTACCAGGCGATCCCGGAGGGCATCCGCCCGCGCAAGGACCAGCCCTTCTACCACCTGCTCGCCGAGAACATGGATTCGAGCTACGTCGCCTATGTCAGCCAGCAGAACCTGGTGCCCGACGACAGCGACGAGCCGGTGGACCATCCGGCGATCCCGGGCATCTTCACCGGGTTCGAGGACGGGCGCTACCGGCTGCGGTCGGAGCACCGGCACTAGGACAGGTTCGCGTCCGTGGCGATGACCGGGGACACTCCTGAAGGAGTGCCCCCTCGCGGCGGATGCTCCAGGCGGCAGGAGACACGCCCCAGCATCGGCCGCGCGATCGACTTCCGTCACGGCGGGTGCTGCGCTTGCCGGCGCAAGCGCAGGCCACCCGCTCAATACTTCACGCGCAACCGCGCATAGTACAGGCCGCCGTTGATGCCGAACGGACCCCCCGAGCGCGGGTAGATCTGGCCGTCCGCCGTGCTGTTCGTCAGCGCGTAGATCGGCGTCGTGGTGCTCGGCTTGATGCGGTCGGGGAAGACGTCGAAGATGTTGTTCGCGCCGACTGTCAGCGTGTACTTGTCCATCAGCGTATAGCTGATGTCGAGGTCGGTCAGGAACTTCTTGCCGAAGGTCTGCCCCGGATATTCCAGCTGGTTCGCCCAGGTGCTGTAGAAGTTCTCGCGCGCATTCAGCGTGAAGCCGCCGATCTGCCAGTTGGCGGACAGGTTGGCGCGATGCTTGGGCGGCAGGTTGGAGATGTTGAAGCGCTGCGCCGCGCTGATCACCGCCGGGTTGAACTTGGTGACCGTGCTCTTGTTGTAATTATAGGCGAGCGTCACCGTGAACGACCCGTCCATCAGCCGCGTGCGATACGTGGAGACGACATCGACGCCGCTGGTGCGGGTATCGAAGCCGTTGGTGAAGTAGTTCACCACGCCGCCGACGCCGACCGAGGCGAGCGACGGCAGCGCCGCGACATTCGCCGCGGTGACGTTGAACGCCTGCGAGATGCCGATGCGGTCGCGCACCTTGATCGTGTAGCCGTCGATCGTCACCGTCAGTGGGCTGATCGGCTCCCACACCAGGCCCAGGCCGAAGTTGGTCGATTTCTCCGGCTTCAGCACCGACGCGCCATAGAAGCGGGCGATGTCGCTCGTCACCGGATAGGTGCCGGTCTGGACCTGCACGCCGGTTCCCGCGGCGAAGCTGGTGGTCAGGATCTGCGTGTTGTTCTGCCCGGGCGACGGCGCGTGGAAGCCGGTGCCG
>CAXTDA010000516.1:0-2930 GCA_964242935.1 uncultured Burkholderiaceae bacterium
AACGCAAGTTCCGCGAGACGCGGCTCTACCAGGTGGCGCCGATCTCGACCAACCTCATCCTGTCTTACGTCGCCGAGCACGTGCTCGGTCTGCCGAGGTCCTTCTGACATGGCCACGCTTCCGCTCGAAGGCATCACCGTCGTCTCGCTCGAACACGCGATCGCCGCGCCGTTCGCGACCCGTCAGCTCGCCGACCTCGGCGCCCGCGTGATCAAGGTCGAACGTCCCGGCGTCGGCGACTTCGCGCGCGCCTACGACGAGCGGGTGCACGGGATGGCGTCGCACTTCGTGTGGGTCAACCGCGGGAAGGAAAGCCTGACGCTCGACCTGAAGCAGCCCGACGCCCTCGACGTGCTGAAGGCGCTGGTCGCGAAAGCCGACGTGCTGGTGCAGAACCTCGCGCCCGGCGCTGCGGCGCGGATGGGCCTGTCCGCGGACGCGCTCCGGCCGACCCACCCGGCGCTGATCGTCTGCGACATCTCGGGCTACGGCGAGGACGGCCCGTACCGTGACAAGAAGGCCTACGACCTGTTGATCCAGAGCGAGGCGGGTTTCCTGTCGGTGACCGGCACGCCCGACACGCCGTCGAAGGCCGGCTGTTCGATCGCGGACATCGCGGCCGGCATGTACGCGTACACCAGCATCCTCGCCGCGCTGTACGCGCGACAGAAGGACGGCATCGGCTCGCATATCGACGTCTCGATGCTGGAGGCGCTCGTCGAGTGGATGGGCTACCCGATGTATTACGCGTTCGACGGCGCGTCGCCGCCGGTGCGTTCGGGCGCGGAGCACGCGACGATCTATCCGTACGGCCCGTTCGCGACCGGCGACGGCAAGACCGTGATGCTCGGCCTGCAGAACGAACGCGAGTGGCTGCTGTTCTGCGAGAAGGTGCTCGGCGACGCGGCGGTCGCGACCGACCCGCGCTTCGCGTCGAACAGCCTGCGTCATCGGAACCGCGACGCGTTGCGCGCGCTGATCATCGAGTCGTTCGCCGCCGCGACCGCGGAGGGCATCGTCGCGCGGCTCGACGCGGCGCAGATCGCGAACGCCCGGATGAACACGATGGACGAGCTCTGGGCGCATCCGCAGCTCGCCGCGCGCGGCCGCTGGCGCGACGTCGACACGCCGCAGGGCCCGGTCCCGGCGACGCTGCCGCCCGGCCGTCACGACCGCTTCGACTACGCGATGGGTGCGGTGCCGGCGCTCGGTGCGCAGACCGACGCGATCCTGGCGGAGCTGGGCGTCGACGCGACCGGCATCGCGGACTTGCGGTCCGCCGGAGCCGTCTGACGCGCAGCCGGACCCGGGGGCGCCGCGTGTCAGGCAAACTCCCGATGGCGTCGCCGAACGAACCGCCCTGTAATGGCGGCGGTCGCTCCCCACCGCGTCTCGCCGTCCCGTCAATTCCATGATCGACATGTCCTCCAGCCTGCTCACGGCACGCAGCTTCCTGTTCGTCCCGGCCGATCGCAGCGACCGTTACGCGAAGGCGATGGCGTCGGGCGCCGACATCGTCGTGATCGACCTCGAGGACGCGATCGCGCACGACGCGAAGGATCGGGCGCGGATGCTGCTCGATTCGGCGTGGGGCGACTTCGCGCACGAAGACCGGGTGGTGATCCGCATCAACGGTCTCGACTCGGTCGAGCTCGCCGACGACGCGGCGCTCTGCGCGTCGCTCGGACCGGCGGGCGTGATGGTGCCGAAGGCGGAGAGCGCCGAAGCGCTCGAGGCGCTGTACGAGCGGCTCGGCGAGATCCCGCTCGTGCCGATGATCGAGAGCGGCGTCGGCTACGCGACGGCCCATGCCATCGCGCGGGCCAACGGGACGATGCGGCTCGCGTTCGGCAACGTCGACTTCCAGGCCGACCTCGGGATGGTGCCGGGGCCCGACCAGGCCGAGCTGGCGCCGGCCCGCTTCGGGCTCGTCGTCGCGTCGCGGGCCGCCGGCATCGCGGGGCCGATCGACGGCATCACGCTCGAGACCAGCAAGTCGAACGAGATCATCGCCGCGACGCGTCGCGGCATCCGCTTCGGCTTCACCGCCAAGCTGTGCATCCACCCCGACCAGATCGCGCCGGTCCACGCGGCCTTTGCGCCGAGTGCGGAGGATGCGGCCTGGGCGCGTCGCGTCGTCGAGGCCGCGGAATCATCGAAGGGTGCCGCCATCAAGATCGACGGCCGCATGGTCGATCGCGCCGTGATCCTGCTCGCCGAGCGGGTGCTGGCGCTCGATTCGCAGACCGATACGCGCCGGTCGTGAACGGCCGGTACGACAACACGAGGAGACATCATGATCGTTCGAAGAGCCGCTCTCGCGGTCTTGCTCGCTTGCCCGCTGATGCTTGGGCTGCAGGACGCGGTCGCACAGTCGCCGGTCGTGATCAAGTTCAGTCACGTCGTCGCGACCGACACGCCGAAAGGCAAGGGGGCCGAACGCTTCAAGCAGCTCGCCGAAGAGCGCACCGGCGGCCGCGTCAAGGTCGAGGTCTATCCGAACTCGGTGCTCTACAAGGACAAGGAAGAGCTCGAGGCGCTGCAGCTGGGCGCGGTGCAGATGCTCGCGCCGTCGGTCTCGAAGTTCGGTCCGCTCGGCGCGCGCGAGTTCGAGGTCTTCGACCTGCCGTTCATCTTCCCCGACAAGGCGGTGCTCGCGCGCGTCACCGAAGGGCCGATCGGCGCGTCGCTCTTCAAGAAGCTCGAGGACAAGGGCATCAAGGGCCTCGCGTACTGGGACAACGGCTTCAAGGACATGACCGCGAACAAGCCGCTCCGGATGCCGGAGGACTTCAAGGGCCTGAAGATGCGGATCCAGTCGTCGAAGGTGCTCGAGGCGCAGATCCGCGCGCTCGGCGCGCTGCCGCAGGTGCTCGCGTTCTCCGAGGTCTACCAGGCGCTGCAGACCGGCGTCGTCGACGGCACCGAGA
>CAXTDA010000517.1:0-2923 GCA_964242935.1 uncultured Burkholderiaceae bacterium
CCGGTTCGGTCAGGCGGGCGATGTCCTCGACCCAGCTCACGAGCTTCTGATTCTTCACCCAGGGCGGAACGAACCACCGGCGCGCCAAAGCCACATTGCTTGAGTAGGCCGCCATAACCACCTCCAAAACGTGGGAGAACGGCGATATTACGCTGGTCCTGCGTCGAATCGATGTTGATTTGCTGCTGGAGGGCCCCTTGACCGACGGTAGATGCCCCGGCGCTCGACCGGGATGGACCGAGCGCCGTCAATCGCGCTCGCCGCTCTCGTACAACGCTTCGCGGCCGATGCGGTCCATGCACAGCTCGGCCGTCCACGGCAGCATCAACGAGCCGCAGCGGCTGTCGCGGTAGAGGCGCTCGAGCGGCAGGTGCTTCAGCATCGACTGGCCGCCGCAGGTGCGCAGCGCAAGCCGTGCGATGTCGTTCGCGCCTTCCATCACCGTGTAGTGCGCGGCATAGAGCCGGAGGCGCTCGTCCTTCGTCGGATCCGGCTTCGCTTCGAGGATGGTGCGCCAGAACATCGAGCGCATCGCCTCGAGCTGGATGCGCATCTGCGCGACCGCGATCTGCTTCGTCGGATACTGGCGCCGCTTGACCGGCGGCTCGCCGTCGACCTCGCCGCGCAGATACTTCACCGTGAAGTCGTACGCGGCGTTGGCCATGCCGAGATAGGTCGGCGACAGGTGAAGAACATGTGCGGCCAGGTCTGCGCCGCGCGGTAGTACTGCCCGCGCGGCAGCAACTGCTCGTCGTCGGGCACGAACACGTCGTCGAACGCGATGTTGCGCGAGACGGTGCCGCGCATGCCCATCGGGTTCCATTCGCCGGAGATCGTGAGACCCGAGCTCGCCGCCGGCACCGCGATGTACAGCGTGTCGCGCATGTCGAGCGTCGACGCCTCGTCGGCGGCCTCGGTGCAGAGGATCCCGTAGTAGTCCGCGGCACCCGACAGGCTCGCCCAGATCTTCCGGCCTGCGATGACCCAGCCCGACACGCCGGCGCGCGTGTCGCGACGCGCGGTGGTGCCGAACGGCGCGCGTCCCGCGGCCGCGGCGCTGCCTTCGGAGAACGGCTGCGCGTAGAGCCTGCCTTCGTCGACGACGCGCGTGTAGTGCAGGTCGCGGCGTCGTGCGTGTTCCGCACGCTGTGCGGCGTCCATCGGCAACGCGTCGGCGAGCGCGCCGATCCACAGCGTCGAGCAGCTGTGCATGTTGAACGTCAACGCGGTCGCCCCGCAGAAGCGGCCGAGTTCCGCGGCCACCAGGCAGTAGGTCGCGTAGTCGGCGCCGTGGCCGCCGCGCGCTTCGGGAATGCAGAGCGCGAGGAAGCCGGCGTCGCGAAGGTCCGCGTAGTTCTCGAAGGGGAAGGTCGCGGTGTCGTCCCAGCGGTGGGCGCGCGGCGCGAAGCGGGTCGATCCGAGCTCGTGCGCGACCGCCAGCAGCGACCGTTGCCGGGCGGTCAGCGGCGTGACCCCGACCGCCGGGACGAACGGCAGCGAGCCGTCGACCGTCATCGCGACGGACCGAGCGACGCGAGGAACGCGAGCAGCGCGTCGTTGAACGCGTCGGGACGCTCGAACGGCATCAGGTGCCCGCAACCTTCGAGGCAGAGATAGTTCGCGAGCGGGATGCGCTCGGCCATGCCCTTCACCACCGACGGCGGCGCGTTGCGGTCGTCGGACCCCGCGATCAGCAGCACCGGCATCGCCAACGACGCGAGTCCGGCCCGACGGTCGAAGCCCCTCAGCGCCTGCAGCGCGAGCCGGTAGGTCAGCGGCGGCACGTGCGCCATCACGTCGATCGCCTCGGAACGCGCCGCGTCCTTTGCATCCGGCGAGACCATCTGCGGCACCAGGTCCGCCGCGAGGTCGGCCATCGATCGGCCGGCGTCGAGCGGCGCCGTGCGTTCGGCGACGAAGCCGCGCTGCCAGTCGCCGTCCGCCTTGCCGAAGGCCGCGCTGGTCCCGGCCAGCACCAGCGCCGCGATGCGCCCGGGCACGCGCGACGCGACCTCCTGCGCGACCATGCCGCCCATGCTGTGCCCGACCAGCACGAGGCGAACGGGGTCGAGCACGTCGATCAGCTCGACGCACTCGTCGGCGAGCGTCTCGAACGTGTACGGATCGACCAGTGCCGAATGGCCGTAGCCCGGCATGTCCCAGGCCACCGCGTGGAAGCCCGCGTCGGCGAGTGGCTGCATCTGGTGGACGAAGGCCTGGCGGCCGCCGCCGATGCCGTGCAGCATCAGCACGGTCGTGCCGCCCCCGCCGCGTTCGTCGAAGTACGGCACCGCCGTCACCGGCGTGAGCATCATGTCGTCGTCTCCTCCGGCATCGATCGTCCAACCATCAATCGTCCACCGTCAATCGGCCATGATCGACCACGACGTGCCCGTCGACCGCGATCGAGCAGTGCCGCATCGGCAGGTCGAAATGACCGAGCGTACGACGGCCGGCCACCTCGTTGGCGCCGGTCGAGAACAGGAAGTTGCCGGCGAAGGCCCTGAGTTCGGTCCCGTTGCAGTCGCGCTTGTCGTAGAACGCCATCGCGTCCCAGCGGGCGTCGCGGTTCAGGCCCCAGCCGACGTGGGACACCGCGTAGCAGTCGCGCGTGCCTTCCCGCTCCTCCCACGACCGTCAGTAGCCGCGCATCAGGTCGGCGTCGACCCCGTGCCCTTCGATCGCGACGATCGCGTCGTCTTCGATCGTGAGCGCGATGCGGTCGCGGAGGTAGCGCTTGAACGCGAGGTTGACGTCGCCCGGTGCCAGCACCAGCGTGCCGTCGACCGTGTGCGCAGCGGGGAACGCGAGACAGAGGCCGCCCGGCCAGTGCGCGACCTGCCGGGGCTTCGCGCAATAGCCCCACACCCCGCCGACGGTCGCGCCGCCGAGCCGGATGACGAGGTCGCTGCCGGCCGCCGAC
>CAXTDA010000518.1:0-2920 GCA_964242935.1 uncultured Burkholderiaceae bacterium
CGTCGTGCCGAGGCTGGTTGCTTTTGACGACCCAGATCAGGTTGTCGAGACGCTCGCGCGCGGCGAGCGTCAACGCGCTCATGCTCTCCGGCTCGTCCATCTCGCCGTCGCCGAAGACCCCCCACACCTTCCGCCCGGCGGTGTCACGCAACCCACGGTGGTGCAGGTAGCGCATGAAGCGCGCGTGGTGGATCGAGCTGATGGGCCCGAGCCCCATCGATCCGGTGGGGAACTGCCAGAAGTCCGGCATCAGCCACGGGTGCGGATAGCTGCTGAGCCCGCGCGAGCCGTCCGCGCGTGTGCCGATCTCCTGCCGGTAGCGCGCAAGGTCGTCGGCGGTGAGCCGGCCTTCGAGGAACGCGCGCGCGTAGACGCCGGGCGCCGAATGCGGCTGGTAGAACACCAGGTCGCCGCCGCCTGCGGCGTCGCTGCCGCGAAAGAAGTGGTTGAAGCCGACCTCGAACAGATCGGCCGCGCTGGTATAGCTCGCAATGTGGCCGCCGAGCTCGCCGGACGCCTGGTTCGCGCGGACGACCATCGCGAGCGCGTTCCAACGCATGATCGACGCGAGCCGCGCTTCGATCGCGAGGTCGCCGGGGTAGGCCGGCTGCGCATCGACCGGCACGGTGTTGCAATACGGCGTCCCGTGAGCGGGCAGCCAGCCGACGGCCGGGTCGCGGGCCACGAGCGCGAGCCGGTCCATCAGCTCGCGGACGCGCGCCGGGCCGCCGGTCCGGAGCACCGACGCGAGGGCGGCTTCCCATTCGGCCGTCTCGACCGCATCGCCGTCGGCGTCGCACGCCGGGTCGAACGGCGGAGGGATCGCTGGATCGTTCATGCGGAGTCGTTGCCCGAAACGTTCGGACCGTCAATCTACAGGCCCGTCGCATTCGATGGGTCGGCGGGCCGGCAACTTGAGCGATGTTGCTTCGGGCCCCGACTAGGCGCCCCGCCGCGACACGTCCGGGTGTCGAAGTTCCTTACGTTCGGCGCGCCCGCAGCACAGTGCGCTTCGCTAACCCGTTGTCCCGGCGGTCTCTTTGCCCGATGGCGCGCTCCTTGCTAGACCGCAACGTCAGGTCGTAGTGTCGACGAAGCTGATCGTGCCCGCGGTAGGGGCCGTACGCGAGACGTCGCACGCTGCACCGCGTCGTTCGTCGCCTCGCGAACGACGCGTAGCATCGGTGATGCGACCGGCTCGAGTCGTCTTCCCGATCGTTCAATTTGTTCCCGCGTGAGCGCGGGTCTGGAGGCGTTGAATGAACAAGAGATTCACCCTGCTCGCCGGCATATCGGCGATCGCCCTGCTGTTCGCGGGCACCGCATCGGCCGACGACGACCTGTCCGCCGACGTGCTGGACCAGATGCAGTCGATCGCCGCCGTCAAGGCCGGCTTCTCCCCCGTCCAGAAGAAGCTGGCGACCGGCCTGGCGTTCGGCATCCTCGCCGCATCGAACGATTCCCGCGTCGCCGCGTTCAGCAACGCGATCGCGCCGTTGGCGGCATCCGACGTCGTGCCGGTCGATGCGGCCGCCGGCGCCCCGACGTCGCCGTCGTCGCAGATCCTCGTCGACATCCAGGGAACCGTCAGCGACGACCTCGTCAATGCGATCACCGCCGCGAACGGCGTCGTCAAGTACCAGTCGGCCCGCTGGGGCGTGATCAACGCGTCGCTGCCGATCTCGGCCGTGATGCCGATCGCGGCACGCGACGACGTGCGCCGCATCAAGGGCCCGTCGCGGGCGCACAGCAACGTCGGCGCGCTGACGTCGCAGGGGTATGTCTCGCACGAGGCCAACAAGGCGGTCGCGGCGGGCTACAAGGGCACCGGCGTGACGGTCGGGGTGCTTTCCGACAGCGCATCGGCCGTACGCATCGCCGCGCTGCAGGCCAGCGGCGACCTGCCGGCGAACACGCAGGTTCTGCCGGGACAGACCGGCCCGAGCAGTGGTGAGGACGAGGGTACGGCGATGATGGAGATCGTCTACGACGTCGCACCGGGCGTGAACCTGAAGTTCGCGAGCGCGTTCCTCAGCGAGGCCAGCTTCGCCGACAACATCATCGCGTTGGCCGCGGCCGGCTGCAAGGTCATCGTCGACGACGTGAGCTACAGCGGCGAAGGCGCGTTCCAGGACGGCATCATCGCGCAGGCCGTCAACCAGGTCACCGCAGCGGGCGTCACGTACTTCTCGTCGGCGGGCAACTCGGGCAGCCTGACGAAGGGCACGAGCGGCACCTACGAGGCCGACTTCGTCGACGGCGGCCCGGTCACCGGCTCGATCGGCAGCTTCGAAGGCGGCGTCGGGCGCCTCCACAACTTCGGCACCTCGTCGGCCGTGGTGACGTACGACACGCTCGCCACGGCGGGCCCTTACGTGGAGCTCGCCTGGGCCGATCCGCTCGGCGCGAGCACCAACGACTACGACCTGTTCGTTCTGAATCCCGCCGGCACGGCGATCCTCGCGCTCAGCGGGGATATCCAGGACGGGACTGGCGACCCCTACGAGTTCGCGCAACGCAGCGACGGCAGCAACTTCCCCGCCGGCTCGCGAATCGTGATCGTCAAGTACGCCGGGGCGGCTCGCGCGATGCACCTCGACACCTTCGGCACGGCGACGCTGACGGTCGCGACGTCCGGGGCGACCCAGGGCCACAATGCCGGCGCCCAGACGGTGTCGATGGCCGCGACCTACTGGAACAGCGCGAAGACCGGAACGCGCGCCTTCACCGGCTTTCCGAACACGAACGAGACGTTCAGCTCCGACGGGCCGCGAAAGGTGTTCTTCAATCCGAACGGAACGCCGATCACGCCGAACAACTTCCTGTTCGCGACCAACGGCGGGACGACGCTGGTCAAGCCCGACCTCGCGGCGGCCGACGGCGTCAGCACCAAGACGCCGGGCTTCCTGCCGTTCTTCGG
>CAXTDA010000519.1:0-2914 GCA_964242935.1 uncultured Burkholderiaceae bacterium
GGCCCGCGACGATGTCGGCGACCGAACTGTTCATGTTCGACCGCGCGACGCTGAAGCAGCCGCAGACCAAGCTCGACGAGATCGCGTCGTTCCTGCAGGCCAATCCGTCGGTCAGCAACGTCCGCATCACCGGTTACACGGACCGTCTCGGCACGCTCGCCTACAACCAGAAGCTGTCCGAACGGCGTGCGAACGCGGTCAAGGCGTATCTGGTCTCGAAGGGCGTCGACGGCTCGCGTCTGAGCACGATGGGCAAGGGGCCGGCCGATCCGGTGGTCCAGTGCAACGACAAGAACCGCACGGCGCTGATCAAGTGCCTGGAACCGAACCGTCGCGTCGAAGTGGAAGACATCACGGTCGAGCGGCGCGTCCAGTAAGGATCGCGGTTTCACCGAACGAAGGGCCGGCCATGCCGGCCCTTTTTTCGTCACCCGACGCGGTTCGGTGCGGCGCGACCGTCGAGCACCTCGATCAGGTTGTCGATCGCGAGAAAGCCCATCGCGCGACGCGTGTCGCGCGATGCGCTCCCCAGATGCGGCGTCAGCGCGACGCGATCGAGCGCGAGCAGGCGCGGATTGATTACCGGCTCGCCTTCATAGACATCGAGCCCCGCCCCGGCGAGTCGTCCGCTGTCGAGCGCGTCGGCCAGCGCGTCCTCGTCGATCAGGCCGCCGCGCGCGATGTTGGTCAGCGTCGCGGTCGGCTTCATGCGGGCCAGCAGGGCGGCGTCGACGATGTGGTGGTTCTCGGGCGTGTACGGCAGCACGAGGATCACGTGATCGGCTTCGGCGAACAGCGCGTCGCGATCGACCAGCCGCGCGCGGCACTCGCGTTCGATCGGCTCGGGCAGTCGCGACCGGTTGTGATAGATCACGCGCATCGCGAAGCCCGCGGCGCGCCGCGCGAGCGCCTGGCCGATCCGGCCCATGCCGAGGATGCCGAGCGTCGCGTGATGGACGTCGACGCCGAGATACTGGTCGAGGCTCCAGCGCTGCCAATGTCCCGCCCGCAACCAGTGTTCCGACTCGGTCACCCGCCGGGCCGCCGCCATCATCAGCGCCCATCCGAAGTCGGCCGTGGTCTCGGTCAGGACGTCGGGTGTGTTGGTGACGACGATGCCTTTCGCGGCGCAAGCCGCGACGTCGATGTGGTTGGTGCCGACCGAGATCGTCGACACGCAGCGCAACCGACGCGCTGCCGCGAGTGCCGCGGCGTCGATGCGGTCGCCACTCGCGCAGAGCAACCCGTCCATCTCGCCGAGGCTCGCGGCCAGCCGATCCGGCTCGATGGGGACGTCGGGTTGGTTGAACATCGCCTCGAAGTGCGCCTCGACGCGTTCGCAATGTTCCGGGAACAAGGCCCGGGTGACGAGGATTCGCGGCCTGGGGGTGCCTGAGGTCATCGTTGACTTGAACCGATCCTTGATCGAGGTCCGGCCGCTTGGCGGTTCGGCGTGACTTCATGCCGACGGTGACCGATTATGCCGGGTCGCTTCGGGCTTCCACCATCCGCGTTGCAAGCCTTCGTCACGAGTCTCGCACCACATGTCCGTCTTCGAACTCATCGGCCTGCTCTTTACTGCCGCGGCCGTGCTCGGTTATATCAACCACCGGGCGGTGGGTTTGCCGGATACCGTCGGCATCACCTTCATGGGTCTGCTCGCGACCCTTTGCCTGACGATCGTGGGTCGCTTCGTTCCCGGCGCGACGAATTGGGCATCTTCGTTCGCAGACCGTCTCGACGTGCACGAGATCGTTTTTCACGGGCTGCTCAGCGTGCTGTTGTTCGCGGGCAGCCTCCACATCAATATCAGCGATCTCGCACGGCAGCGGCTCCCGGTCCTGGTGTTGTCGACGGTCGGCGTGATGTCGTCGACGCTCCTCGTCGGCTGGGGAACGCACGAACTGCTCGCATTGATCTCGCTCGACGTCGAGTTGCGTTACTGCTTCCTGTTCGGCGCCCTGATCTCGCCGACGGATCCCATCGCGGTGCTCGGCGTGCTGAAGACGGCCGGCGCACCGAAAACCCTGGAGACGGCCATCGCCGGCGAGAGCTTGTTCAACGACGGCACCGGTGTCGTCGCCTACCTCGTACTGCTGGGCATCGTCACCGGCAGCGGCGAACCGACGCTCGGCAGCGTCAGCCTGTTGCTTGCCGTGCAGGTGGTCGGGGCGGCGCTGGTCGGCCTGGCGTTGGGTTACCTCGGTTACTTCCTCCTGAAGGGGGTCGAAAGCTATACGGTCGAGGTTCTGATCACGCTCGGCCTGGCGACCGGCGGCTACAGCCTTGCCGAACGCTTGGGCGTCTCGGCGCCGCTGGCCGTCGTGGTCATGGGCCTCGTCATCGGCAACGATGGCGCTCGCCACGCAATGAGCCCCGCGACCCGCGAGCATCTGTTCTCGTTCTGGGAACTGGTGGACCAGATCCTGAATCTCGTGCTCTTCGGGTTGATCGGCATCAGTCTGTTGTCGTTGGACGCTGCCAAGGTTTCGCTGCTCGCAGCCGCCGTACTGGTCCCGCTCGTGGTCGCCGTGCGCTTCGTCAGCGTCGGGGTTCCGGTCGTCGCGATGCGCAGATGGCTCCCCGAGACGCCGCATGCCGTGAAGCTGATGACCTGGGGCGGCCTGCGCGGCGCGATCTCGGTGGCACTCGCGTTGTCGCTGCCGGACTTCGCGGGCCGCGAGATGTTCGTCACCGCGACCTATGCGGTCGTGCTCTTCAGCCTGCTCGTGCAGGCACCGACGCTCGGGCCGCTGCTGCGCCTGCTCGACGTCGGTCGACATGGAAAGCCGTGAAGCTCAGTTGATCCAGAGCCCCGGGATCGACCATGCGATGAACGTGAGCTCGGCCTGCGTCCCCGCGCCGGCCTTGACGAAGACGTTCCGCAGCTGCGCCCGGACGGTGGCGAGCGACA
>CAXTDA010000520.1:0-2913 GCA_964242935.1 uncultured Burkholderiaceae bacterium
CCGAAGCGCTCGGCGGTCGGCACGACCGTCAGCTCCGCTTCGTACGCGAGCGGCTTGACGGCATCGCCGAGGCGCATCGTCGGCGGCGCCGGCGGCGGCGGCGGCGCCTTCTTCTTCACCGGTGCCGCGTCGGCGGTCGGGATCAACGACCAGCGCGGCGCCGACACGGAGGATGCCGCGACCAGCACGACCAGCGCCGCGAGCGCCATCGCTACGAGGCGTCGACCGGGGCCTGTCGAGCGTCGGACGGGGACGTGACGAAACGAGGTTGGGAAAGCGTTCGGAAGGCGGGGCACCCGGTCGATTTTAACCGCGCACCCCGGCCCGGCCCGCACCTTCACCATCTTCGGCGACGATTGCCGGCCGCCCCCGGCGCGGAGGCTGGCGGGCCCCCCGGCGGGGGGCGCGGCCGACCGCGGCTCGAAGGATCGAGAGCCCGGGGTCGGGCGACGATGCATCAGTCCGCCTGCTTCCGCAGGAAGGCCGGGATCTCGAGCCGATCCATGCCGCTCTCCTCGAGCGCCGACACGCGCGCGGCCGCATGCTCGCGGGTCCGCCAGACCGCCGGCTGGTCGTACTGCTCGTAGCCGCCGGCGACCGTCCCGGCCGGCGCCCCGACCGCCGAGCCGAACGCGGCGTTGTCGGTCCCCGTCTTCATCAGGTGCTGCATGCCGGGTTGCGACGTCTGCACGAGCTGCGGACGCTGCTTCTGCCGACCGAGGCCGGTCGCGACGACGGTGACGCGCAGGTTGTCGCCCATCGTGTCGTCGTAAACCGCGCCCATGATCACCGTCGCGTCCTCGGCGGCGAACGCGCTGATCGTCTCCATCACGGTGCGCGTCTCGCGCAGCTTCAGCGTGCGGCTCGCGGTGATGTTGACGAGCACGCCGCGCGCCCCCGACAGGTCGACGCCTTCGAGCAGCGGGCTCGTCACCGCCTGCTCGGCCGCGAGACGCGCGCGGTCGATGCCGTTCGCCATCGCGGTCCCCATCATGGCCTTGCCCTGCTCGCTCATCACCGTCTTCACGTCCTCGAAGTCGACGTTGATCAGGCCATCGACCTTGATGATCTCGGCGATGCCGGCGACCGCGTTGTGCAGCACGTCGTCCGCGCACTTGAAGCACGCGTCCATCTCGGCGTCCTCGCCCATCACCTCCTCGAGCTTCTCGTTCAGTACGACGATCAGCGAGTCGACGTGCGACCCGAGCATGTCGAGGCCCTCCTCGGCCGTGCGCATCTTGCGGCTGCCTTCGAAACCGAACGGCTTCGAGACCACGCCGACGGTCAGGATGCCGAGCTCCTTCGCGACCTGCGCGACGATCGGCGCCGCGCCGGTGCCGGTGCCGCCGCCCATGCCGGCCGTGATGAAGACCATGTGCGCGTCGCGGAGCGACTCGGCGATGCGATCGCGCGCCTCCTCGGCGGCGATGCGACCGTTCTCCGGCTTCGCGCCGGCGCCGAGTCCCGACTTGCCGAGCTGGATCACGTGTTCGGCCTTCGAGCGCGCGAGCGCCTGCGCGTCGGTGTTCGCGCAGATGAAGTCGACTCCCTGGACCCCGCGATTGATCATGTGCTGCACCGCGTTGCCGCCCGCGCCGCCGACACCGATCACCTTGATCACCGCACCCTGCGTTTCGTTGTCGAGCATCTGGAATTCCATGACCACCTCCGAAAATGTTTGACTCAAGACGAACACGATTCAGGAACCAGGACTTGGGATTCGACGTGACGCCGTATCCGAATTCCTTGTGCCTTTCCGTAACTTCAGCAACCACCACCCCACTTCCATTCGTCGCCCCGGCGAAGGCCGGGGTCCAAGTCCGTGCCACAGCGCACGACAAACCCTTGGGCCCCGGCCTTCGCCGGATGACGAAGCTAGAAATTCCCCACGAACCACTCCTTCATCCGTTGAAAGATGTCCTTCACCCCACCGCGATGCGACGCGACGCGACGCCCTCGCAACCGCTGCACGCGCGCCTCCTGCAGCAAGCCCATCGCGGTCGAGAAGCGCGGGCTGCGGACCACGTCGGACAGGTTGCCGTGGTAGTCGGGCACGCCGAGGCGCACCGGCTTCAGGAAGATGTCCTCGCCGAGCTCGACCATCCCGTCCATCAGCGCGGTGCCGCCGGTGATGACGACACCCGACGACAGCAGCTCCTCGTAACCGGACTCGCGCACGACCTGCTGCACGAGCGAGAACAGCTCCTCGACGCGCGGCTCGATCACCGCGGCGAGCGCCTGGCGGCTCAACATCCGTGGTCCGCGTTCGCCGATGCCCGGTACCTCGATCATGTCGTCGGCGTTCGCCAGCACCTGCTTCGCGGTGCCGTGCGAGACCTTGATGTCCTCGGCGTCCGCGGTCGGCGTGCGGAGCGCCATCGCGATGTCGTTCGTGATCTGGTCGCCGGCGATCGGGATCACCGCGGTGTGCCGGATCGCGCCCGCGGTGAAGATCGCGATGTCGGTCGTGCCGCCGCCGACGTCGACGAGCACCACGCCGAGCTCCTTCTCGTCCTCGGTCAGCACCGCGAGGCTCGACGCGAGCGGCTGCAGGATCAGGTCCTGCACCTCGAGCCCGCAGCGGCGCACGCACTTGACGATGTTCTGTGCCGCGCTCACCGCGCCGGTCACGATGTGGACCTTCACCTCGAGGCGCATGCCGCTCATGCCGAGCGGTTCGCGGACGTCCTCCTGCCCGTCGACGATGAATTCCTGCGTCAGCACATGGAGCATCTGCTGGTCGCCGGGGATGCTGACCGCCTTCGCGGTCTCGACGACGCGGGCGACGTCGGTCGCCGTGACCTCCTTGTCCTTGATCGCCACCATCCCGCTCGAGTTGAAGCTCTTGATGTGGCTGCCGGCGATCCCGGTGTAGACGTCGCGGATCTTGCAGTCGGCCATCAGCTCGGCCTC
>CAXTDA010000521.1:0-2905 GCA_964242935.1 uncultured Burkholderiaceae bacterium
CGCTCCTTCGACCGATCTTCAGGCAGGCCACATGGACATCTTCTGGTTCATCCCCACGCACGGCGACTCGCGCTATCTCGGGACCGCCGAAGGCGCACGCGTCGCCGACTTCGACTACTTCCGGCAGATCGCGATCGCCGCCGACACGCTCGGCTACGAAGGCGTGCTGCTGCCGACCGGGCGTTCCTGCGAGGACGCGTGGGTCGTCGCGTCGAGCCTGATCGGCGCGACCCGGGATCTCAAGTTCCTGGTCGCGATCCGGCCCGGCGTGAGCAGCCCGCAGCTGACGGCGCGCATGGCGGCGACCTTCGATCGCGTGTCGGGCGGGCGCCTGCTGATCAACGTCGTGACCGGCGGCGACGCCAACGAACTCGAAGGCGACGGCGTCTTTGCGACGCACGACCAGCGCTACGCGATCACGTCGGACTACCTGCGCATCTGGCGCGGCATCCTCGAGGCCAGCCATACCGGTCGGGACTTCGACTTCATCGGCGCGCAGTTGCGCAGCAAGGGGGGAAAGAGTCTTTACCCGCCGGTGCAGCGTCCCTATCCGCCGCTCTGGTTCGGCGGGTCGTCCGAGGCGGCCCACGCGCTCGCCGCCGAGCAGGTCGACACGTATCTCACGTGGGGCGAGCCGCCCGCGGCGGTAGGGGCGAAGATCGCCGACATGAAGCGGCGCGCCGCTGCGCACGGCCGCACGCTGAAGTTCGGAATCCGGCTTCACGTGATCGTGCGCGAGACCGACGACGAAGCGTGGCGCGATGCGGAGCGCCTGATCTCGCATCTCGACGACGAGACGGTGTCGCGGGCGCAGTCCGCGTTCGCGAAGATGGACTCGGTCGGCCAGCAACGGATGGCCGCGCTGCACGGACAGGGCGCCGCGCGCACCCGCGAGGCGCTCGAGGTCAGCCCGAACCTGTGGGCGGGCGTGGGCCTGGTCCGTGGCGGCGCCGGCACCGCGCTGGTCGGCGATGCGAAGACGGTGGCCGCCCGCATCGACGAGTACCGCGACCTCGGTTGCGAGACGTTCATCCTGTCGGGTTATCCGCATCTCGAGGAGGCGTATCGCACGGCCGAGCTGCTGTTCCCGCTGATCGGCAAGGGTCGGGCCGTCGCCAATACCGTGCTGACCGGTCCGTTCGGCGAGGTGATGGCGAACGGCGTCGTGCCGAAGGCGGCGCGGAGCTGACGATGCGCTCCATCTCCGAAGGTTCGGCATGAGCGTCGTCATGGGCGAGAACGAGTCGACGTTCGGCCTCGCGCCGATCGAGCCGCGGCCCGAGACGGCCGTGCGTCGTGCGCCGTCGTCGATGCGGTGGTCGAAGTCCGCGGCAACGGACGGGGCGAAGGCCGCGTTGAAGATGACGGCGCCGTGGATCGTGCCGCTGCTGATCGTGGCCGTTTGGCAGGCATCCGCGACGCTCGGGTGGCTGTCGTCCCGGATCCTGCCCGCGCCGTCCGCGGTCGCG
The DNA here is from genome assembly GCA_964242935.1 of uncultured Burkholderiaceae bacterium. Taxonomy (GTDB): domain Bacteria; phylum Pseudomonadota; class Gammaproteobacteria; order Burkholderiales; family Burkholderiaceae_D; genus CAHJXF01. Next base: position 1,470 of record CAXTDA010000521.1, read on the forward strand.
GACGCGGCGTGGAACCTGACGGTGACCGGCGAGCTGTGGCGGCACGTGCGCGTGTCGACCTGGCGGGCACTCACGGGCTTCGTCATCGGCGGCGGCCTCGGCCTCGTGCTCGGCCTGCTGACCGGTTCGTCGAAGCGCGCGGAACTGTTGCTCGACACGACTTTGCAGATGCTGCGCAACATCCCGCCGCTCGCGCTGATTCCGCTCGTCATCCTCTGGTTCGGGATCGACGAGGGCGCGAAGCTCTTCCTGATCGCGTTCGGCGTGTTCTTCGCGGTCTACATCAACACCTATCACGGCATCCGCTCGGTCGATTCGGGCCTGCTGGAAATGGCGCGGTCGTACGGGCTCAGGGGATCGGCGCTGTACCGCCATGTGATCCTGCCCGGCGCCCTGCCGTCGATCCTGGTCGGCGTCCGCTACGCGCTCGGGTTCATGTGGGTGATCCTGATCGTCGCCGAGACGGTGTCGGCCTCGTCGGGCATCGGCTACATGACGATGAATGCGCGCGAGTTCCTGCAGACCGACGTGGTGGTGGTCGGCATCCTGCTCTACGCGTTGCTCGGCAAGCTCGCCGACCTCGCCGCGCGCGGCCTCGAGCGCCGGTGGCTGCGCTGGAACCCGAACTACCGCTCGGCATGAAGCCCCCTCCACTTCCATCGATTCGATGTCGGTCCGACGCAATGCGTCGGTCGTGTCGCGGTTGACACGACCCGTCGGACCCGCGAGCGAGTGCTCGCGCCCTTTCGAATCAACCTGGAACGTCCATGAAGTGGAATCCCGAACTGTTCGAGCAAGCGTCGGTGCAGATGCTCCGCCGTCGCCGCCGGCTCATCGAACTCGCAGCGATCGCGCTCGGCGGCGCGCTGCCGACGATCGGGCGCACCGCGCCGCAGACGGTGCGCATCGGCTACCAGAAGTTCAACACCATCAACATCCTCAAGGGAACCGGTGCCTTCGAGAAGGCGCTCGGATCCGGCATCGACGTGCGCTGGTACGAGTTCGCCGCCGGGCCGCAGCTGCTCGAGGCGTTGTCGTCCGGCGCGATCGACTTCGGGCACGCCGCCGATTCGCCGGCCGTGTTCGCGCAGGCCGCGGGCAAGGACCTCGCGTACCTCGGCGCCGAGCAGCCGTATCCGAAGGGCATCGGCATCCTGGTCCCGGCCGACAGTCCGCTACGCACGATCGGCCAGTTGAAGGGAAAGCGGGTCGCGATCGGTCGCGGATGGAACGTGCAGTACCTGCTGGTCCGCGCGCTCGAGGAAGCCGGCATCGCGTACGACGACATCGAACCGGCCTACGTCGTCAACGCGGCCGATGCCCGGGCCGCGTTCGAATCGGGTCACGTCGACGCCGTCGGATTGTGGGACCCGTTCCTCGCGGGCGCCGCAAACGCCCGCGCCCCCCGCCCTAGCGCCCGCACCCGCCCGTCGAAC
>CAXTDA010000522.1:0-2894 GCA_964242935.1 uncultured Burkholderiaceae bacterium
CGCCCCCGCCGCGAGCGCGGTCCGCGCCGCCGCGCGGGCCGAGGGGGCGGCGATCCTGGCCACCCTCGATCCGGGACACGGCATCGAACTCTACGACCCGGTGCCGATGGGCGTCGCGCGCGTCGCGAACGTCGAGCGAGCCCAGTTGCTGGTCGAGGCGCGCAGCCGCCCGGCGCTCCACCCGTTCCTCGACCGCTGGCTGGCCGTTCTGCAGGCGAAGCGGACGCGATTGCGCTGGCATGTCGAGATCGATCCGCTCGATATCTGACCAAGTCGCGACCCTGATTCGGCCCGCGGCCGTCGCCGCCGAGTCCTACAGTTCGATCAGGACGTCGCCGAAACGCCGCGCGCCGGGCCCGGCGCAGACTGCCTCGGCGGTCGGGCGGTGCGCATCTTCGAGTCGCGACCGTCTTCGTTCAACCAACCTAGTGAGGTTTCCATGAACAAGGAACAGGTGAAGGGTCGCGCGGAAGAGGCAGTCGGCAAGGTCAAGGAAGTCGCGGGCCGTGCAACGGGCGACAAGGATCTGGAGGCGAAGGGCGACGCTCAGCAGGCCGCCGGCAAGACCCGCGCCACAGTCGGGGACGTGACCGAAGACGTCAAGGACGTCGTCAAGGGCCGCTGACGGTTCCGCGGCAGGTTGAAAAAAGGGGCTGCGAGCCCCTTTTTTTTCGTCATCGCCATTAGGCCGAGGAGCAACGCATGTCCGACCCCGCTGCGCCGTTGTCGCTGCACATCACGCCCAATCCGGAACCCGGCGCGCCGCCGTCCCCGATCCCGGCGGACCCGGTCCCCGGTCCGTCGCCGGTGACGGATCCGCCGCCGGTCGAGGTCCCGCAACCGGTGGAAATTCCGCCGATGAGCCCGCCGCCGATCGTCGACCCGCCCGCGACGAGCCCGATGGCCTGAGTTCGTCGTCGTGTAGCATCGCGGCGCTTCGCGGCCCGATTCCCCGGTCCGCCGATCGCCCGCGATGTCCGCTCCCTCCTCGCTCAACGCACCGCAACGCGCTGCCGTTCTCCACGTCGACGGCCCCTGCCTCGTGCTCGCCGGCGCGGGCAGCGGGAAGACCAGCGTCATCACCCACAAGATCGCCCATCTCGTCGACGCCCACGGCTATGAGGCGCGGCAGATCGCGGCGCTCACGTTCACGAACAAGGCGGCCACCGAGATGCGGCAGCGGGTCGGCACGCTGCTCGATGCGAAGGCGTCGCGCGGCCTGACCGTCTCGACGTTCCATGCGCTCGGGCTGCAGATCCTCCGAAAGGAAGCGGCGTCGCTGGGCCTGCGCCCGCGCTTCTCGATCCTGTCGTCGGACGACGTGCGCGGCATCCTCCAGGACCTCGGTGCGTCGACCGATCCGGCCGCGGTCCGGCGGCTGCAGGCGCGCGTCTCGTTGTGGAAGAACGCGCTCCTCGGTCCCGATGCCGTCGAGCAAGGCGGCGATGCGGATCTGGCCGCGGACGTCAGTGCGTACCGCAGCTACGAGGCGACGCTCAAGGCGTATCACGCGGTCGATTTCGACGACCTGATCGGCCGCACGGTCGCGCTGTTCGACGCGCATCCCGACGTGCTCTACCGCTGGCAGTCGCGGCTGCGCTACCTCCTCGTCGACGAGGTGCAGGACACGAACGCGAGCCAGTACCGGCTGCTTCGGCAACTCGCCGGCGCACGCGCGGCGTTGACCGTCGTCGGCGACGACGACCAGGCGATCTACGCCTGGCGCGGCGCGACGCTCGACAATCTCGCGAACCTGCGGCGCGACTATCCGGACCTTCACGTCGTCAAGCTCGAACAGAACTATCGGTCGAGCGGTCGCATCCTCTTGGCGGCGAACGCGTTGATCGCGTCGAATCCGAAGCTCTTCGACAAGAAGCTCTGGAGCGAGCACGGGCCCGGCGATCCGGTGACCGTCAGTCCGATGGACGACGATCTCCACGAAGCCGAGTCGATCGCGATCCGGCTCTGCGCCCACCGCTTCGACCGGAAGACGCGTTGGTCCGACTACGCGGTGCTCTATCGCGGCAACCATCAGGCGCGCGTGTTCGAGGAGGCGCTCCGGAAGGAGAAGGTGCCGTACGTCCTGTCGGGCGGGCAGTCGTTCTTCGAGCGCGCCGAGATCCGCGACCTGATGGCCTGGATGCGCCTGTTCGCGAACGTCGACGACGACCCGGCGTTCATCCGTGCGGTGACGACGCCGAAGCGCGGCGTCGGCACCGCGACCCTCGAGGCACTCGGTCTCTACGCGAGCCAGCGCGACGTCTCGCTGTTCGAAGCCGCGTGCGAGTCGGCGTTCTCGCTACGCGTCGCGCCCCGGCAGCTCGAGCCGCTCGAACGCTTCACCGCGTTCGTCAACCGCATGCAGGACCGGGCCGAACGCGAGCCGGCCGGCCGGGTGCTCGACGACCTGCTGGTCGCGATCGACTACCGCGCGCATCTGCTCGACGGCGCCGACGAGCGCGGCGCGCTGAAGCGCTGGCAGAACGTGCTCGACTTCACAACCTGGCTCGCCGCGCGGTGCCAGGAAGACGGGAAGAGCCTGATCGAGGTCACGCAGTCGATCGCGTTGCTGAGCATGCTCGACGACCGGACCGAGGACGTCGACGCCGTCCGCCTGTCGACGTTGCACGCGGCGAAGGGTCTCGAATTCGGCCACGTGTTCCTGGTCGGTGTCGAGGAGGGCCTGTTGCCGCACAAGGGGAACGAGGACGACGATCCGGCGCTGCGGTCGAGCCGCATCGAGGAGGAGCGGCGGTTGATGTATGTCGGCGTCACGCGCGCGCAGCGCAGCCTCTCGATCAGCTGGTGCCGGAAGCGCCGGCGGGCGCGCGACGCCGAGGCGTGCGAGCCGTCGCGCTTCATCGCGGAGCTCGGCCTCGCGACCGACGTGGCGG
>CAXTDA010000523.1:0-2879 GCA_964242935.1 uncultured Burkholderiaceae bacterium
GCGCTGGTCGTTGCGTGCGTCGCGTTCACGGTCGGCGCGTCGGGCGGCGCACTGGCCGTGCTGATCGCCGGGCTCGTCGTGTGCGGCGCCGCCTGGGGCGTGTTCACGACCGTCGCCTTTACGAGCGCGGTCGCGCTGTCCGAAGGCCGCGCCAGCACGCGGGGCGCCGGCACCGCGAGCGGCCTGCTGTTCTCGGCAATCGCGGTCGGCACGCTCGGCCGCCTCGGTCTCGTCGCGGCGGGATGGACCAAGGCGTCGCTGATCACGTGGCTGCCCGGCATCGCGTGGCTCGTCGCCGGATCGATGTTGGTGGTCGCGGCGCGGAAGTTCTGGCGCGCCTAACGTTTCACGGCTTCGGCGTGTCCCCCGGCTGGAGCGGCGGGTCGGCCTGCTCGATGGTCCGCCCGGAGACCTCGTCGCCCGCGTCCCGCGGCAGCCGCAGGATCAGCCAGAACGACGACGCCGACACCAGTCCGACGATCAGGAACGCGACGCGGAAGTCGCCGGCGGCGACGTCGCTCCGGCCGTTCGACCACGCCATCGCCTCGAGCGCCGCGGCGCCGAGCGTGACGCCGGTCGACAGCGACAGCTGCTGCGCGACGTTCGCGAGGCCGGATGCCGGGCCCATGTCGCGCTTCTCGACGTCCGCGTACGACAGCGCGTTCAGCGACGTGAACTGCAGCGAGCGGAAGAAGCCGCCGAGGAGCAGCAGCGCGAGCATCAGCGCGACCGGCGTCGCGGCGGAAAAGGCGCCGTAGCCGACAATCGTCGCCGACGCGACCAGCGCGTTGACCGCGAGCACCGTCCGGAAGCCGAAGCGCTTCAGGATCCGCGTCGCGAGCGTCTTCATGAACATCGCGGCCGCGGCCGACGAGCACGTCAGCAGGCCGGACTCGAGCGCCGAGAAGCCGAAGCCGAGCTGCAGCATCAGCGGCAGCAGGAACGGCGACGCGCCGACGCCGATGCGGAACAGCGACCCACCGACCACGCCGGCGAAGTAGGTCTTCACTCTGAGGAACGTGAAGTCGAGCACCGGCCGGCGCCCGGTGCGAACCATCCGGTTCGCGTGCCACACGTACAGCGCAATGCACGCGACGCCGACGACGATGCAGGCGGCGGAGCCGGCGGGCGGCAGCAGGTGCTGGCCGAGCGTCGCCGCGCCGAGCGTCAGCGTCGACAGGCCGATGCCGGACAGCGCGAAGCCGCGCCAGTCGAGCGGCGTCCGGAGGTCCTCGACGATCTCCGGCACGTAGCGGCCGGCGAGCGTCCAGCCGATCAACCCGATCGGGACGTTGATGAAGAAGATCCAGCGCCAGTGGAAGTAGGTGCTGATGAAGCCGCCGAGCGGCGGGCCGAGGATCGGGCCCAGCAGCGCCGGCATCGTCAGGTACGACAACACCTTGACGAGCTCGCTCTTCTCGACGCTCTTCAGGAGGACCAGCCGGCCGACCGGGACCATCATCGCGCCGCCCATCCCCTGCACGAAGCGCGAGACGACGAAGCCGCCGAGCGAACTCGAGAAGCCGCAGGCGAGCGAGCCGAACACGAAGACCGCGATCGCCCACCGGAACACCGTGCGCGACCCGTAGCGATCCGCCATCCAGCCGCTGATCGGGATGAACACCGCGAGGCTCACAAGATACGAAGTGAGCGCCAGCTTCAGCGCGATCGGATTCTCCGCGAGATCCGCCGCGATCACCGGCAGCGAGGTCGCGATGATCGTGCCGTCGAGGTTCTCCATGAACAGCGCGCAGGCGATGATCAGCGGGAGGGTGAGACCGGAGGGAATACGCATGGGACGACGGCGGCGAGGGCGTGCAGGGTAGCGCAGCGGTACGCGCGGCGATACCGGCGCTATCCTCGAAGTCCGCCATGGAAGAGCCGCCGCGCATCATCGCCCACCTCGACATGGATGCGTTCTTCGCGTCGGTCGAGCTGCTGCGCTATCCCGAGCTCCGCGGCCGTCCGGTCGTCGTCGGCGGCGGCCGACGTCACCACCCGGAAGAGCACGTCGATCCGGCGACCGGCGCCGTGACGCGCCGGTTAGCGACGCTCGGCGGCTACGCCGGCCGCGGCGTCGCGACGACCGCGCGCTACGAGGCGCGGGTCTTCGGCGTCCATTCGGCGATGGGGCTGATGAAGGCGGCGAAGCTCGCGCCGCAGGCAATCCTGCTGCCGAGCGACTTCGACGCCTACCGCGAGCAGTCGCAGCGCTTCAAGGCGGCGGTCCGCGGAATCGCGCCGGCGGTCGAGGACCGCGGCATCGACGAGATCTACATCGACCTGACCGACGTCGTCGAGCCGGCCGGTGCCTTCGACCGGACGGCGATCGAGCGCGTCGCCCGCGCGATCAAGTCCGCCGTGAACGCCGCGACCGGCCTCTCGTGCTCGATCGGGGTCGCGCCGAACAAGCTGCTCGCGAAGATCGCCTCGGACCTCGAGAAGCCGGACGGCCTCGTCATCGTCGAGGCGCGCGACGTGCCGACGCGCATCTGGCCGCTCGCCGCGAAGAAGATCAACGGCATCGGCCCGAAGGCCAGCGCGCGCCTGACCGCGATGGGCATCCACACGATCGGCCAGCTCGCGGCGGCGGGCGTCGACCTCCTCGGCGACCGCTTCGGGCCGAACACGGCGCGATGGATGCACGACGTGGCCCACGGACGCGACCACCGCCGCATCGCGACGTCGAGTCCCGCGAAGTCGATCAGCCGCGAGACGACGTTCGAACGCGACCTGCACGCGGTGCGCGACCGCGACGCGCTGTCGGCGATCCTCACCGCGCTCTGCGACCGGCTCGCCGACGACCTGCGACGGAAGGGATACGCGGCCCGCAACATCGGCCTGAAGCTGCGCTACGACGACTTCAGCATCGCGACGCG
>CAXTDA010000524.1:0-2871 GCA_964242935.1 uncultured Burkholderiaceae bacterium
GCTGATGTGGCACGAGGTGCTGAAGAAGTGGGACGACGGCAAGGCGCGCGGCGACGGGTCGGGCGCGGGTGGGGCGATCCCGGCGCTCGCCGTCGCCATGGACGAGGTGCTCGACGCGCAAACCGAGAAACTGGCGATCCAGCGCCGCTACACGGCCGACATGCGGGAAATCTGGGGCCTGCAGCCGCGCTTCGAGCGGCGCGTCGGGCGAGCGCCGTGGCGTCTGCTCGAACACCCGCGCTTTCGCGCGGGCTACGACTTCCTGTTGCTGCGCGCGGCCGCCGGCGAAATCGATGCGTCGCTCGCTGCGTGGTGGACCGCGTTCATCGAAGCCGATGCCGAAGCGCGCGAGGCGCTGCAGGCCGATCCCGGCGTCGCCGAGTCGGGAGCCGGCGGCGCGAAGCGGAAGCGGCGACGGAAGAAGAAAGCGAACGACGAAGGCATCGCGCCGGACGTCGTCGCGGACGACGGATCGGCGGTACCGGTCGAAGAAGCGAGAGACGGCACGGTCGAGGCGGAGCCCGCAACCGGCGACGCGCCGCGGAAACCGCGTCGACGCCGTGCGCGAAATCCCGACGCGGACCCGCCAGGCGCCGTCGCGATCCCCGCGCCCGACGCGCTGCCCGAATGACCGCCGCGGCCGCTGCGGACCCCGCCGATCGCGCGCCGGTCACCGCGTTCATCGGCGTCGGCGCGAACCTCGGCTTCGCGCGCGACGCGGTGCTGAACGCGCTGGCGGATCTCTCGGGCCTGCTGCAGACCACGTTCGTCGTTGCGTCGGGGCTGTATCGATCGGCACCGGTCGACGGGGACGGCCCCGACTACATCAACGCGGTCGCCGGAATCGAGACGACGCTCTCCGCGCACGCGCTGCTCGCGGCGCTGCAGGCGATCGAGATCCGTTACGGCCGCGTCCGCACGACGCGGAACGCGCCGCGCACGCTCGACCTCGACCTGCTGCTGTACGGCGACGGTCTGCTGAAGACGCCCGACCTGATCGTCCCGCACCCGCGCATCGCCGAGCGCGCGTTCGTACTGATGCCGCTGATCGAGATCGCCGGCCCGATCCTGATTCCCGGCCAGGGCAAGGCCGACGCACTGCTCGCGAACGTGTCCGGCCAGACGATCGAACGGCTGGACTGACGCCGCTTTTCGCCCTTCCTTTTGCCATTTCCGAAATGCTCGAAAAAGCAAGGCACGTCGTGATCGAAGGACCGATCGGCGTCGGCAAGACGTCGCTCGCCGTGCGGCTGTCGGAACACCTGCGGGCCGGGACGCTGCTCGAGCGACCCGAGGCGAATCCCTTCCTCGAACGCTTCTATCGCGACAGCGCGCGCTACGCGTTCCAGACGCAGATCTGTTTCCTGTTCCAGCGCATCGACCAGCTCGGTACGCTCGGACGCCGCGACGTCTTCGAGCAGGCCTTCGTCGCCGACTTCCTGCTCGAGAAGGACGCGCTGTTCGCGTCGCTGACGCTCGCCGACGACGAGCTCGTGCTGTATCGGCAGATCTACGCGAACCTCGCGGTCCAGGCCCCCGCGCCGGACCTCGTGATCTATCTCGACGCGTCGCCGCCGTCGCTTCTCACCCGCATCGCGGAACGTGGCCGGCCGATGGAGGTGTCGATCTCCGAGGCCTACCTCGAGCAGCTGTGCGAGGCGTACACGCGCTTCTTCTACCAGTACGAGGCGGCGCCGCTCCTGACCGTCAACACCGAGCACCTCGACCCGGCGAACGACGACGCCGACTTCGCGCTGCTGCTCGACCGCGTGCGGCAGATGCGCGGCCGCCGCGAGTTCTTCAACCGCGGCGAGTGAATCGCGCGAGTCCGTCGCCGCGCCGACTTCTGGCATGCTCCGCGTCCGCCCGCGACGCCCCGATCGACGCAGGCGACTTCAGACCCCACGAAAGCGACGGCCGACCGCCCATGAAGATCGTCACGACCATCGATGCGCTCCGCGGTCAGTTGCGCGGCCAGCTGCGGACCGCGTTCGTGCCGACGATGGGCAACCTCCACGAGGGCCACCTGTCGCTGATGCGGCTCGCGGCCAAGCACGGCGATCCGGTCGTCGCGAGCATCTTCGTCAACCGCCTGCAGTTCGGGCCGAAGGACGACTTCGAGCGCTACCCGCGGACCTTCGACGACGACTGCGCGAAGCTCGAGGCCGAGGGCGTCTACGTCCTCTTCGCACCCGACGAACGCGAGATGTACCCGGAGCCGCAGGAATACCGCGTCGCGCCGCCGAAGTCGCTCGGCGACGTGCTCGAAGGCGAGTTCCGTCCCGGCTTCTTCGTCGGCGTCTCGACCGTCGTGCTGAAGCTGTTCTCGTGCGTGCAGCCGCGCGCGGCGATCTTCGGCAAGAAGGACTACCAGCAGCTGATGATCCTGCGGCGGATGGCGCGCCAGTTCGCGCTGCCGACCGACATCGTCGCGGCCGAGACGGTGCGCGCCGACGACGGCCTCGCGCTGTCGTCTCGCAACGGTTATCTGAACCTGACCGAACGCGCGGAAGCGCCGACGCTGCATCGCGAGCTCCGCCGCGTGGCCGACGGACTCGCCGGCGCGGATCTCGCCGCGATCGCCGGGCTCGAACGCGACGCGTTCGAACGCCTGACCGCGCGCGGGTGGCGGCCCGACTACGTCTCGGTGCGACGCCGCAGCGATCTCGGCGTCCCGGACGCCGCAGCGCTCGAGCGGAACGAGCCGCTCGTCGTGCTCACTGCCGCCTGGCTCGGCTCCACACGGCTGATCGACAACCTCGAAGCCTAGAAAAAAGCCGCCCGGAGAGGCGGCCTGGTACGACGCGTTGCCGACGTTACTGCGCGGACTTCAGCAGGATGTCGTTCTTGACCGACTGGACGCCGGTCACG
>CAXTDA010000525.1:0-1025 GCA_964242935.1 uncultured Burkholderiaceae bacterium
TTGCGGGTCGCGACCTCGCGCCTGCGCCTCGACCGCGCCGGGTCGCCGCTGTCGACCGTCTTCCGCTTCCACGAGGCGCCCTGGTACTACCTGCTGACCGGCGCCGACTTCGCCGAGTTCGAGCAGCCCGACTACATCCTCGTCGCGGCGATCGTCGACGTGGCCGGCGCCGCGACGCTCTACGTCGGGACGCTCGCCGACTTCTTTTTCGACCCGGACGGCCATCTCGATCGCGTCGTGCTCGAGAACGTCTCCAGGCGACCGCTGACCAGCGACAAGCGCCCCGACGACCACGATCGCTTCTATCCGATCGAAGGCGACTACTTCGTCGTCCGCTACGCGGAAGCGATCACGCTCAACGTGCAGTACGTGAATCTGCAGCCGACGGAGGACGGGGAGGTGGACGATGGAGGTTGAACGCGGCGAAGCGAGTCGCTGGTCGGTCATCCCCGTCGTTCCCGCGCAGGCGGAAACCCGGGTCGTTGCTCGGTTTTTATCCGTCACCCACGCCGCCGGGTTCCCGCGTTCCCGGGAACGACGAAGATCCCTTCCGGACGAACGCCGCGAACGCGATCGGCTCGACCGGTGGGCCCGGCTCCCGCAACGCGCGCTGCCACCACCCCACGTCGTGCCAGGCCCCGAGCTTGAACCCCACGTCGCGGTAGATGCCGAGCGGCGCGAAGCCGACCGCCTCGTGCAGCGCGACGCTGGCCGCGTTCGGCAACGCGATGCCGGCGAACGCCTGGTGATAGCCGAGGCGGGACAGCGCCTCGAACAGTCGCGTGTACAGCCGCTTGCCGACGCCCCGGCCGCGCGCGTCTTCGCGGACGTAGGCCGTCACGTCGACCGACCAGCGGTACGCCGCGCGTTCGCGGTGGCGGCTCGCGTACACGTAGCCGTCGACGCGGCCGCTCGTGTCCTCGCTGACCAGCCAGGGAAATTGTTCGAGCGTCGTGGGGGGGGGCCCCCCCCCCCCCGCCCCCCCCCCCCCCGCCAGCGGGCGCCAGCAAGCGGTGGGGGGGGCG
>CAXTDA010000525.1:1035-2860 GCA_964242935.1 uncultured Burkholderiaceae bacterium
ACCGACGGCACGTCGAGCTCGAACGAGATCGCGGTGTGCTCGACGATCGGCGCGTAGATCGCGTGCAGCGCGTCGGCGTCGTCGGGACGGGCGATGCGGACGGTCATGACGGATCGGCGAGCGCGGCGACCGGCGTCGTCTTCTCGGCGGCGTCCAGTGAACGCGGCAACAGCATCAGCGCCGCGAAGACGCCGACCCCGATCGCTGCCGTCGCCCACAACGCATCGGTCCCCGCCCGGTCGAGCGCGACGCCGAAGACCCACGGTGCCGCGGCCTGCGCGACCCGCGCAGGCACCGTCAGCGTCCCTTGCCGGTGCCCGTAGCCGGCGGGTCCGAACAACGCGAGCGGCAGCGTGCCCTTCGCGATCGTCAGGATGCCGTTCCCGGCGCCGTGCATCAGCGCGAACAACATCGCGACCGGGCTGCCGACGACGACCAGCGCGATCGCGCCGAGCGGATGCATCAACGCCGCGACGCGCGCCGGGAGCAGCGGATGCAGCCGCCGCAACAGGCCGAACTCGACGAGGCGTCCCGCCACCTGGGCCGGCCCGACGAGCGCGCCGATCGCGACCGCGGCAGCGAGCGTGGCGCCGCTAGCCTGCAGCAGTCGCGGCAAGTGCGCGGCCATCGCGGTGCTGATGAACCAGGTCGCCGCGAAGACGAAGGCGAGCAGGACCTCGACGCGCCGATGACGACGCGGGACGGACGCGAAGACCGCCGCATCGGCGGCACCGGCCGGTCCGGCCGCGAACGGCGCCGCCTTCGGCAACGACGCGTTGAGCGGGATGCCGATCGTGACGTGGAGCACGGCCCAGGCGAGACAGGCGCCGCGCCAGCCGAAGCGGACCTCGAGCCACGTCGACAGCGGCCAGCCGACGGTGCTCGCGAAGCCGGCGATCAGCGTGATGCCGGTGATCGGACTGCGCGCCGCCGTTCCATACAGGCGGACCAGTGCCGCGAAGCCGGCCTCGTAGAGCCCGGCGCCCATGCCGATGCCGAGGACCAGCCACGCGGCGAACAGGCCGACCGGGCCGTGGGCCGACGCGAGCAGCGCGAGGCCGGCCGCGAACACGACGTTGGTGGCGATCAGGATCGGGCGACCGCCCCAGCGGTCGATCGAACGGCCGACCGGCGGTCCGATCGCGGCCGAGACCAGCAACGCCACCGAGAACGCGGCGAAGACGGTCGGCGTACCGACGTGGAGGTCGCGTGCCATCGGCGCGGCCAGCATCGCCGGCAGGTAGTACGACGAGGCCCAGGCGAGCGTCTGCGCGGTGCCGAGGACGGCGATCGTGCGGACCGGCGCGGCGCCCGTCGTCGCCATCGCGGTCAGGCGCACGCGACCGGCGCCGACGCGGTCTCCGCAGCGGCGCACGCACCGCACTGCCCGGCGAGGAAGTCCATCGTTCGACTGTAGTCGATGCTTCGCGACCGGCCAAACGGCCGGCGCGCGCGACCGGGCGTCCCGGCGACCGGCCATCGGATAGACTGCGGCGCTTCGAAGTGCAACCGCAGCGACCACGCCAGATGTCCATCGAGCAACAGATCCACGCCGCGCTGACCGGCGTCGTCGACCCCAATACCGGCAAGGATCTGTCGGCCACGAAGTCGATCCGCAACCTGCGGCTCAATGCGGTCGCCGGCGGCACCGACGTGTCGCTCGATATCGAGCTCGGCTACCCGGCGGCGAGCCAGGTCGACGCGATGCGCGCCCGGGTGATCGCCGCGTTGCGCGCGGTGCCGGGTGTCGGCAACGTCAGCGTCAACGTGGGCTCGAAGATCGTCGCGCACGTCGTGCAGCGCGGCGTCAAGACGATGGCCAACG
>CAXTDA010000526.1:0-267 GCA_964242935.1 uncultured Burkholderiaceae bacterium
CGCGAAGACGGCGGACGAGCGTTGGCCGCTCCGCATCGCGATCGCGCGGTCCGGCAGCCCGCCGGCGGCGGACCGCGAGACGATCCGCGTCTCGCTCGCCGAGCGGCTCCAGGCCGATATCGTCCGCCGCCGCGATCCGCAAGGCGCGATGGCGGTCGCGCATGCGAGCTACGCGATCGGCGGCGGCGCGACGACCGACGACGGACCGTCGGTCGTGACGGTCGACCTGCCGAGCCTCGACCTGGCCGCGTGGCGGGCCGTCGTCCG
>CAXTDA010000526.1:277-2846 GCA_964242935.1 uncultured Burkholderiaceae bacterium
ACACCTGGCGCTTCGACCGCCTGCTGCCCGGGGCGGCCACGCTGATGACGCCGCTGCTCCGCGCGAGCGGCCGCGACTTCACGAACGTCGCGATCGACGCCGAGCGGCTGCCGTCCGGCTGGCGAAGCGACGTCGTCGCGGACCAGGTGGCCGGACGCCTCTCGTACACCGACGTCTCGGGCAGCGCCACGTCGCGAAGCGGCGTCGCTCCGACGGCGTCGGCCCGCCTCGTCGCCCGCCTCAGCCGTCTGACCATCCCGCAGGTCGAGGCCGGCGCGCCGCACGTCGAGAGCGCGCTCGACGCGAGCCGTCAGAAGGATTTCCCGGCGATCGACGTGGTGGTCGATCGCTTCGAGTTGCGCGGCCGGTCGCTCGGTCGTCTCGAGGTCGTGGCCGAGAACGTCGGCGAAGGCGACGGGCGCGCCTGGAAGCTCGAGACGCTCGGGCTGACGATGCCCGAGGCGCGCTTCACCGCTAGCGGGGAGTGGGGCCATGCCGGGCCGAACGAGAACACGCGCCTCGCGTTCGACATCCAGGCGTCGGACGTCGGCGCGCTGATGGACCGTTTCGGCCTCGTGCGGACGATCAAGAACGGCACCGCGGCGCTGTCGGGGAACGCGTCGTGGCGCGGCGGGCCGTCGACGATCGACTTCGGCTCGATGCAGGGCAGCCTGAAGCTCGCCGCCGACAAGGGCCAGTTCCTGAAGGCCGACCCCGGCATCGCGAAGCTGCTCAACATCCTGAGCCTGCAGGGGCTCGCGCGCCGGCTGACGTTCGACTTCAACGACGTGTTCGCCGAAGGGTTCGCGTTCGACACCGTGCGCGCGGACGCGACCGTCGACGGCGGCATCGCGACCACCGACGACTTCACGATGCGCGGCGTGCAGGCCACCGTGACGATGGCCGGCAGCGCCGACCTCGCACGCGAGACGACGAGCCTGCACGTCCGCGTCGTCCCGGACATCAACGCCGAAGCCGCGTCGCTCGGCGTCGCGGTGATCAATCCGGTGATCGGCCTCGCGACCTTCGCCGCGCAGTACCTGTTCAAGGACCGCATCTCGAAGGCGCTGACGTTTGAATACAATGTCGTCGGCCCGTGGAGCAAGCCCGACGTGACCAAGATCGATCGGCACGGCAACGAGACACCGGTCGTCCCGCGCGGCAAGACCGCCGCCCGCAACGATTGATTTCCCCGACGTCCCGATGACCGAATCCGCCGCCTCCGACCCCCTTCGCATCGCCGCCGTGCAGATGGTCTCCGGCGCGTCGGTCGATGCGAACCTAGCGGCCGCCGGGCGCCTGATCGCCGAGGCCGCCGGGCGCGGGGCGCAGCTGGTCGCGCTGCCCGAGTACTTCTGCCTGATGGGAAAGAAGGACACCGACAAGGTCGATGCGCGCGAAAAGGCGGGCGACGGGCCGATCCAGCGCTTCCTCGCCGACGCCGCGCGTCGCCATCGCATCTGGCTCGTCGGCGGCACGTTGCCGGTCGTCGTGGCCGACGACGTCGCCGACCGCATCCGCAACACGACGTTCGTGTTCGCGCCGGACGGCTCGGTCGCGACCCGCTACGACAAGATCCACCTGTTCGGCTTCCGGAAGGACACCGAGCACTACGACGAGGCGCGCACGATCGCGGCCGGTGTCGAGCCGGTTTCCTTCGAAGCCACCTTGGGCGACCAACCGATCCGCGTCGGTCTGTCGATCTGCTACGACCTGCGCTTCCCGGAGCTCTACCGCGGCTTTGCGAAGAACGGTCATCCGGACCTGTTGATCGTGCCCGCCGCCTTCACCTACACCACCGGCTCGGCGCATTGGGAGATCCTGCTTCGCGCCCGCGCGATCGAGAACCAGTGCTACGTGCTCGCGCCCGCGCAGGGCGGCCGCCACGAGAACGGGCGCCGCACCTGGGGTCACAGCCTGCTGATCGACCCGTGGGGCGACATCGTCGACGAGCTCGCCGAAGGCGAAGGCATCGTGATCGGCTCGATCGATCCGATGCGGCTCGCCGAGGTGCGGGAGAATCTGCCCGCGCTGAAGCACCGCGTCCTCTAACTTCATCCGCTCGGCCAACAAGACCTTCATGAAACTGATCGAACCGCACATCGCCGCCCTCTCGACCGCCCGCGACTGGTTCCTCGGGCGCTACGGCCTGACCGAGCTCGACATCACCGCGGCGCTGAACGAGATCTTCCGACACCGCGTCGACTATGCCGACCTCTACTTCCAGTACGCGCGTTCCGAGTCGTGGAGCCTCGAGGAGGGTCAGGTCAAGTCGGGCAGCTTCGACATCGAGGAAGGCGTCGGCGTGCGCGCCGTCACCGGCGAGAAGCAGGCCTTCTCGTACTCGGACGACATCAGCCGCGACGCGCTGATGACGGCGGCCCGCGCGACGCGCGGCATCGCACGGCAGGGGTCGCCGAAGCGCGGCGCCGGCCCGGCGGTGCCGACCCCGGCGGCGAAGACGCGGGCCGCGTTGTATGCGCCGCTCGACCCGCTCGCGACGATGGAGCCGGGCGACAAGATCGCATTGCTGGAGCGCCTCGAGAAGCTCGCCCGCGCGCGCGACCCG
>CAXTDA010000527.1:0-2842 GCA_964242935.1 uncultured Burkholderiaceae bacterium
CTGCCCGGCCGCGGCGAGCGACGCCCCCGCCGGCACCTCGTCGACGCGGAACGCCAGCATCCGCAGCAACGTCATCGAGAAGCCGGTGACCTCGTCCGGGGCGAGCGCCAGGTCCCGTCGTCCGTGCGCCGCGATCTGGTAGTGGAGCTGCACTTCCTCGGGCGAGAAGCGCGCGGCGAGGCCGACGAGACGGGCTTCGTCGGCGTCCGTGATGCCGCCGTCGCCGGACGCCTTCGCGCCCGCGATCAGCTGGATCACCGCGATCCGGTGAAGCAGGCCGCCCAGCTCCTGCAACGCGCTCCCGAACGACAGGCTGCGCGCGGCGATCTCGTCGACCACCGCCATCAGCGTCGGCCCGTCGTCGTCGGCGAGTGCGTCGAGGACGCGCAGCAGATAAGTCTGGTCGAGCGCGCCCAGCATGCCGCGGGCGGTCGCCTCGTCGACGCGGCCGGCGCCGTATGCGATCGCCTGGTCGGTCAGCGACAACGCGTCGCGCATCGATCCGGCGGCCGCCCGGCCGAGCAGCTGCAACGCGCTCGGCTCGAAGCCGATGCCTTCCTGGCCGAGCACGTCGGCGAGATGGCCGGTGATGTCCGGCACCGGCATCTGCTTCAGGTTGAACTGCAGGCAGCGCGACAGCACGGTGACCGGGATCTTCTGCGGATCGGTCGTCGCGAGGATGAACTTGACGTGCTCGGGCGGTTCTTCCAGCGTCTTCAGCATCGCGTTGAACGCGTGGCTCGTCAGCATGTGCACTTCATCGATCATGTAGACCTTGAAGCGCGCGTTCGACGGCGCATAGATCGCCTGCTCGAGCAGTTGCGCCATCTCGTCCACGCCGCGGTTCGACGCGGCATCCATCTCGATGTAGTCGACGAAGCGGCCCGCGTCGATCTCGGTGCATGGCCGGCACGTTCCGCACGGCTTCGACGTGATGCCGCCACTGCCGTCGGCGCCGATGCAGTTCAGGCACTTCGCGAGGATGCGCGACAGCGTCGTCTTGCCGACGCCGCGCGTCCCGGTGAACAGCCAGGCGTGATGCAGCCGCCCGGAGTCGAGCGCGTGCCGCAGCGCGCGGACGACGTGGTCCTGCCCGACCAACGTCTCGAAATTCCGAGGCCGCCACTTTCGCGCGAGGACTTGATGGGACATGGAGAAATGACGACCGGCAGCCAACCGGACGGCCGAGATGAACGCTTCGGGGGACGTCCATGTGTAGGCGAGCCGGGTCCTCGGCACTTGGGGTGGATGACTATGGCTGCTTCGTTCCCGACCTGACCAGGTTCGCCATGCCCCAATGCGAGGGGGCCCGCCGCCGCGGATTCTAGCAGCCTCGTCGGTGGGGCGCTCCCTGCGGCCCCGACTCTTGAAGTTGCCGTTTATGTCATCATCTCCGGCCAGTCTCGCCGACGCCCGCCGGCACACCAGACTCGGATGCCGGACGGCGAATCGTCTACGGCGACAATCCAACGAGGCTTTCATGAGTGAATCCATCAAGACCGTATCGGACGCGTCGTTCGAATCGGACGTTCTGAAGTCGACCGGGCCGGTGCTGGTCGACTACTGGGCCGAGTGGTGCGGCCCGTGCAAGATGGTCGCGCCGATCCTCGACGAAGTGTCGAAGGACTACGCCGGCAAGCTGACCATCGCGAAGCTCAACGTCGACGAGAACCAGTCGGTGCCGGCCAAGTACGGCATCCGCGGCATTCCGACGCTGATGCTGTTCAAGGACGGCGCGATCGTCGGCACGAAGGTCGGTGCACTCTCCAAGTCGCAGCTCACGCAATTCATCGACAGCAACCTCTGAGCAGCGGAAGGGACGTGTTCGCGGGCGTGTCCGATTGATGCGCCCGCGCAACACCGGCGGCGGCTTCCCGGCGGAAGTCGGCCGCAAGACTTGTGGAAGCCCTGAGTCGGGTCGCACAATCCGCCGGTAATCCACCCCGCCGTTCGGCGACGATGTGTTCAAGTCGCCCGAAACGCGCAGCCCGGACACACCGGGCGCGTACATCGTGTTGCGCAGCACCGTTCCAGGTGCGCCACTCCCCCTCGTAGCACCGGCAAGACCTCGTTTCCGATCGGGCTTCGCCCATCCATCGCGTCACCCCATCCCGCCGCGCTGCGCCGATCCTCCGCAACCGCTCGACCTTCCCATTAGGGAACGCCCCATGCACCTTTCAGAACTCAAAGCCCAGCACGTCTCCGCCCTGCTCGAGATGGCGAACACGCTGGAAATCGACAACGCGAACCGGATGCGGAAGCAGGAGCTGATGTTCGCGATCCTGAAGAAGCGGGCGCGGACCGGCGAGCAGATCTTCGGCGACGGGTGCCTCGAAGTGCTGCCCGACGGCTTCGGGTTCCTGCGTTCGCCCGAGGCGAGCTACATGGCGTCGCCCGACGACATCTACATCAGCCCGTCGCAGATCCGCCGCTTCAACCTGCACACCGGCGACTCGATCGAAGGCGAGGTCAGGACCCCGAAGGACGGCGAGCGTTACTTCGCGCTGGTGAAAGTGGACAAGGTCAACGACTTCCCGCCCGAGGCGTCGAAGCACAAGATCATGTTCGAGAACCTGACGCCGTTGTTCCCCGACGAGGCGCTGGTGCTCGAGCGCGAGCTCAAAGGCGACGAGAACATTACCGGTCGCGTGATCGACATGCTGGCGCCGATCGGCAAGGGACAGCGCGGCCTGTTGGTGGCGTCGCCGAAGAGCGGCAAGACGGTGATGATGCAGCAGATCGCCCATGCGATCGCCGCCAACTATCCGGAGATCGTGCTGCTCGTGCTGCTGATCGACGAGCGGCCCGAAGAGGTGACCGAGATGCAGCGCTCGGTGCGCGG
>CAXTDA010000528.1:0-2841 GCA_964242935.1 uncultured Burkholderiaceae bacterium
GTGCAGGACGACGTCGAGCCCCACGGTCCGCAACCCCTCCGCGACCCGCATCGCGAGCCGCGACGCGGCCTCCCCCTGATGGAGGACGTACGCGTCGCACGCGGCCGGCGACGCTCCGCGCTTCGGCCGCATCATCTCGAGGATGCGCTCCATGCCGATCGCGAAACCGCACGCGGGTGCCGGCTTCCCGCCGAGCAGCGCGACCAGCGGGTCGTAGCGCCCGCCGCCGCACACCGTCCCCTGCGCACCGAGCGAATCGGTGATCCACTCGAAGACGGTCAGATTGTAGTAGTCGAGCCCCCGGACCAGACGCGGGTTGACGACGAACGCGACGCCGGCATCGGCGAGCCGCGCCTTCACGCCGTCGAAGTGGTCGCGCGACTCGGCGCCGAGGAAGTCCTCGATGCGGGGAGCCGCCTCGACCAGCGCCTGCATGCCGGGGTTCTTCGTATCGAGGATGCGGAGCGGATTGCTGTGCAGCCGGCGCTTCGCGTCGTCGTCGAGCACCTCCTCGTTCGCTTCCAGATACTCGATCAGCGCGACGCGATGCAACGCCCGCTCGACCGGTTGTCCGATCGAGTTGATCTCGAGCCTGAGGTCGTCGATACCGAGGTCGTCGAACAGACGCTTCGCGAGCAGGATCACCTCCGCGTCGGCGTCGGGGCCCGCGTAGCCGAGCGCCTCGATGCCGAACTGATGGAACTGCCGCGTGCGACCGCGCTGCGGCCGTTCGCGGCGGAACATCGGTCCGAGATACCAGAGGCGCTGCGGCCCGTCGTACAGCAGGTTGTGCTCGATCGCCGCGCGAACGACCGACGCGGTGCTCTCGGGGCGAAGCGCGAGGTGCTCGCGGTGCCCGTCCTTGTCGGCCTTGTCCTCGAACGCGTACATCTCCTTCTCGACGATGTCGGTCACTTCGCCGATGCCGCGCGAGAACAGCGCGACCTGCTCGAGGATCGGCGTGCGGATGCGGCGATAGCCGTACGCGCGCGCGGCGGTCGCCGCCGCCTCCTCGAAGCGGTCCCAGAGCGCCGCGTCGTCGGGCAGCACGTCGTTCATGCCCTTGACGGCGCGCAACGCGTCGGGCGCGCGGGCGCGCGGCTCGGTCATGGGGAGACGGGCCGAACGTTCACGTGAGGGCCGTCGACGGTTCGCGCGCGGCTTCGGACGTCTGTCCGCCGTAGCGCCGCTCCACGTACCGCGCGACGATGGCCTGGAACTCCTCGGCGATGCGGTCGCCCTTCAGCGTGACGTCGCGTTGCCCGTCGATGAACACCGGCGCGACCGGACTCTCGCCGGAACCGGGCAGACTGATGCCGATGTCCGCGTGCTTCGACTCGCCGGGCCCGTTGACGATGCAGCCCATCACCGCGACGTGCATGTTCTCGACGCCCGCGTAGCGCGTCTTCCAGATCGGCATCTGCTCGCGGAGCCAGCCCTGGATGCTCGACGCGAGCTCCTGGAACACCGTGCTGGTCGTGCGGCCGCAACCGGGGCACGCGATCACCATCGGCGCGAACGCACGGAGGCCCATCGTCTGGAGGATCTCCTGCGCGACGACCACCTCGCGCGTCCGGTCGCCGCCCGGCTCCGGCGTGAGCGAGATGCGGATCGTGTCGCCGATGCCTTCCTGCAGCAGCACCGCGAGCGCGGCGGTCGACGCGACGATTCCCTTGCTTCCCATCCCCGCCTCGGTCAGCCCGAGGTGCAGCGGGTAGTCGCAGCGGCTCGCGAGCTCGCGATAGACGGTGATCAGGTCCTGCACGCCGGACACCTTGCACGACAGGATGATCCTGTCGCTGCCGAGGCCGACCTCCTCGGCACGCTCGGCGCTCTCGATCGCCGACGTGACGAGCGCCTCGGTCATCACCGCCTGGGCGTCGAGCGGCTCGGCGCGCTGTGCGTTCCGGTCCATCACGCGCGCGAGCAACGCCTGGTCGAGGCTGCCCCAGTTGACGCCGATCCGGACCGGCTTGTCGTGCAGGCAGGCCACCTCGATCATCCGCGCGAAGTTGTCGTCGTGCTTGCTGCCCGCCCCCGCGCCCGACCCGACGTTGCCGGGGTTGATGCGGAACTTCGCGAGCGCCGCCGCGCAGTCGGGAAACTGCGTCAGCAGCTTGTGCCCGTTGTAGTGGAAGTCGCCGACCAGCGGCACGTCGATGCCCATGCGGTCGAGCTGGTCGCGGATCGGCGCGACCTCGCGCGCCGCCTCCGGCGAGTTGACCGTGATGCGGACGAGCTCGGAGCCGGCCAGCGCCAGCTCCTTCACCTGGATCGCGGTCGCGATCGCATCGGCGGTGTCGGTGTTCGTCATCGACTGCACGACGATCGGCGCGTCGCCGCCGACGCGAACGACGCGGCCGCCGTGCCGCACCAGCACGCCGCGGGTCGTATGGCGCCTGGCCGCACCGTGGACCGGCGCGCCGGACCGGACCGGCGCTGGCGCGACGGCGGTCGATCGATCGAGAAGTGCAGACATGGCGTTGATCCGGGTTACGAACGGGAAAGGAAAGAGTGAACCGCGCGGCCGGCGGGGCGACCGCAGGGTCGATCAGGACAGCTTGAAGCGGGCCACCGAATCGCGGGTGTACGGCGCAAGGTCGACCGGCTGTCCGCGAAAGCGCAGCGCGACGCCCTTCGCGTTGCCGACGACCAGCGAGAACGGCGGCTCGCCGTCGATCTGCTGCTCGGTACCGGCCACGTTCAACTGCTTCAGCAACACCTTGCCGTCGGCCGCGCGGACCTCGACCCACGAGTCCTCGTTGAAGTGGAACGCCAACGCCAGCGCTGCCGGCGCCGCGGCCTCGGCGGCGACCGGCGCGGAGACCGTCGGCTCGACAC
>CAXTDA010000529.1:0-2834 GCA_964242935.1 uncultured Burkholderiaceae bacterium
AGCGTGGTCTTGCCGGTCGAGGTGCCGCCGGCGACGAGGATGTTGGCGCGGTCGCGGACCGCCTGCCCGAGGTAGGTCGCCTGGGTGGCGGTCATCACGCCGGACGCGACATAATCCGATAGCGCCAACGGCAGGCTCGCCGGACGCCGGATCGAGAAGACCGGCGCGGCAACCACCGGCGGCAGCAGGCCTTCGAACCGCTCCCCGCTTTCCGGCAACTCGGCCGAGACGCGCGGCGACCCGGCATGGACCTCGGCACCGACATGGTGCGCGACGAGGCGAATGATCCGCTCGGCCTGCGCCGGCATCAGCCGCTCGCCCGTATCGGCCATGCCGTCCGACAGGCGGTCGACCCAGACCTTGCCGTCGGCGTTGAGCATGACTTCGGCGACTTGGGTATCGACCAGCAACGCCCCGATCGTGGCCCCAAGCGCGCTCCGCAGCATCGCGGTGCCGCGCTGGTGGACGAGGATCGAGGGCTGGGTCACGGCGGTCTCCGAAGGGCCGGCGAGCATCGCTGCGGCGTTGGAGACAGCTAAAGAATGAGAAGATCGGGCGTTCGCAACAGCGGATTTGTGTGGGCGTAGCGGCGGCGGCAGGCGGCTATTTAGAGGCGGGGCGGCCTATGGACGGTGCCTGCGATCGGCGTGCGTTCGATCGGAAAATGGCGCTGAGAAATCCGCTACGACGAATCAGGACGGTGACGCTCGATCGATAGCCAACGATAGATTTACGCAGAAGAAGTCTCGGCCAAATCGGTTTCCCGAACCCGTTCGAGCGCACCGAGCGCGTGATCGAGATAGTCGCGGACGATCTGCTCGGACCCCTCGTCAAGCATGTCGATCGCCAGCACGATCAGCCGCGCTGCTTGGTTGCGCCGCCTGTCGTCGCGCGTCGATGATGCGGATGTGGCCATCTAGCTCTCCTAGGTTGGTATTGTGACACTTTCTCTGTGTTCGTTCATCCTGTGCGTCACCTCCTAAACCTAGACGCCGATTTGGTGTCAAGCCGCTGCTTCGCCCACCTGTTCGTGTCGTATCGATGTGAGCAACCGTGGCGAGCGAACTTCATGATCCACGCTACCGTCGCCTTATCGAACTGCTCGTCGCGGCGCGCAAGGCAAAGGGCCTGACGCAGCGCGAGCTCGCCGCCCTGTCCGGACAGACGCAACAATATATCGGCCGATACGAGACATGCGATCGCGAGATCGGCATCTTCGCGATCCTGGACATGGCCGCATTTCTGGATGTCGATGGATTCGATCTGGCGCGCGAAGCCGCAAGTTTGGCGGATGCTGATCGCTGACTATGTCGGAGGTCAAACCGCAGAGGATCGAAAGGACTGGCAGTCGATATCAGTATTAGCGAAATGCCAGCTTCGTCGAAGCTGGATTATCCATTCGAGACGATCAGAAAAGTCCGTCTTCGCCCGCTTTGCTGAGAGTACACGCGACGCCACGGGAGGTCATCGATAGAAGCCACGATCGCACGGCCATAATCAGCAGTGCATCGCGGCCGAGCGGGCCGAACACCGCTTCGATCGACAGCAGCGCGGCCGGATCGTCGCCGCCGTCCCGCGCACGCTGATGGATCAGGCTCGGCTCGACGACATCCTGGGCTTCATCACGCATCCGCCGGCACCATGCAGCGAGGCCGAGCGCGAGGAGGTCGATCGGCTGACCGGTGGCGAGGCGGTCGCGCAACGGATCGAGCAGCAGGTTGACCGGCGCGTCGGTGTTGACCCGCCTGGTGGTGTCGCGGATCGCGGGGTTGGCGAACCGCTCGATCAGCGTCGCCTGGTAGCGCGGCAAGTCGATGCCCGGCACCGGCGGCAGCGTCGGCCCGGTCTCGGCGTCCATCAGCCGCACCATGTAGCGGCGGATCAGCGGGTCGGCGATCGTCTCGCCGATCGTCTCGTACCCGCTCAGCGTGCCGAGGCCGGCGATGGCGAGGTGGCTGGCGTTGAGCAGGCGCAGCTTCATCGTCTCGTACGGCGTCACGTCGGCGACGAACTGCGCACCGACGCGGTCCCAGTCAGGCCTGCCGTCGGCGAAATCGTCCTCGATCACCCATTGGCGGAACGCTTCGGCGAACACCGCCGCCGAGTCGTCGACGCCGGTCGCGGCGGCGAGCGCGGCGATTTCGGCCGGCGTCGGCACGGGGGTGATGCGGTCGACCATCGAGCTTGGGAACCGCGCCTCGCTGGCGATCCACGTCGCGAGCGCCGGATCGGTCGCTTCGGCGAGCGCCAGCACCGCGCCGCGCAGCACCTTGCCGTTGTGCGGGATGTTGTCGCACGAGAGCGCGGTGAACGCCCGCGCGCCGGCATCGCGGCGGCGGCGATACGCCTCGACCAGGATGCCCGGCATCGTGCGCGGTGCGCGGGGTTCGGCGAGGTCGGCGCGGATCGCGGGATTATCGAGGTCCAGCATCTTGGTCGGGCCGTCGAGATGATAGCCGGGCTCGGACACGGTGATACTGACGATCCGCGTGGCCGGGTTCGCGATCGCGTCGAGCAGCGCCACGCTCGATGCCGAGGCGTCGATCGTGCCGACGATCGAGCCGATCACCGTGCGCGTCTCGCCGCCGGCGTCGCGCTCGACCAGCGTGTAGAGGCCGTCCTGCCGGTCGAGCGCGGCGAGCAGCGCCGAGTCGCTCGCGCGCAGTCCCGATCCGACGATGCCCCAACCGAACGCTTCGGGATCGATCTCCATCAAATCGTGCGTATAGCGGGCGAAATGCGCGCGGTGGAAGCCGCCGAGGCCGATATGGACGATACCGGGCGTAACCGCGCCCAGGTCATAGCCCGGCGCGGCAATGCCGGCGGGCAGGTGC
>CAXTDA010000530.1:0-2829 GCA_964242935.1 uncultured Burkholderiaceae bacterium
CATCCCCGTTGCGAGCCGTCTTAATGGTACGAATTACTAACTCAGGACACTAGCGTCTTCGCGGTCCGCACCGTCCGCATGCAATGCGGGAAAGGACACGGTCAGGGAAGGATCGGCCCTTCGGCCACGAGCCGTCGCCCGAGCACGACTGCGAGATCGGACGCCGTCGGACTGCAATTGTTCAGGTTGCCATCGCAGAGCTGCAACTGACCCACGCCTTCCAGCGTGTCGTACCGGGTGATCCGCGCCGCCGACCGCAGCTTCACGCTGCCGATGACGTTGCCCATCGGCCCGTAGCGAAACTCGACCTGGGTCGAGACGAACGACCGGTGGCCGGTCTCGCGCCAGGCCCCGATGGCGTCGTTCAAAGTGTTGCCGAGATTGGGTGGCAGGCGGTCGGGCGTCGTCACGACGACGCCGCCCTTCGCGTAGGCCGCGACGGCGCGGAACGACGGTGCGCCGCCCGGCGGCGTCACCGTCAGGATCCACGTGCCTTCGATGAGCGCGTCGTCGTCATCGCCGCGACCGGAAGATGACGACGAGGACGCCGACGACAGCGCCGATGTCGGCCCTTCCGCAGCACTTGCCGCGGCGGCGAGGACGAACAGGCTGAATGCGATGGGGGACAGGCGGGCCTTGAGATTCATGGCGTTTCCTTCGAGGGACGATCGGCGGCGTCGAGGCCGGGTGCGCGGACATGCCGCTCGCCGATCACGTGATTCGTCTTGAACGAAGCGAGTGACGAGGCGAACGGTGGTCCGTCGCCAAGATCGCATCCTTCATCTTTCCGATCCCTTTCGGATTGCCGTCGCGGCGGCACCGGTCGTGCGGCACGTCACCCGTTCTTCAATGCGCGGTATTCGTCCTGCGTGGCGGCGGACGGCTCGATTCCGAGCGAGACGGACAGCAGGTCTCGACAGTGTCGGTAAGTGTCCAGCGCTTCGGCGATCCGGCCCTGCGCCCGGTAGTTGCGCATCAGCCCGCGATGAAACTGCTCGACCAGCGGATCCAGTTCGACCGCGCGCCGGTGCAATGCAATCGCTTCTTCCCATCGGCGCCGGCCTTCGAGAATGATCGTGAGCTGGTCGACGGCACGTAGAAACTTGCTGCGCAGGCGTTCCCGCGCACCGATCGCCGAGCGGGTGTCCTCGCCGATCAGGAAGGGGCCCGCATAGAGACGAAGCAGCGGCCGGGCGAGCGCGTCGATGTCGGCGTCGACGGGCCTGCGTGCGATGCCGTCGATCGCCTCGCAAAGTTCTTCGAATGCCCATGCGTCGACCCAGATGCAGTCGGGTTCGAACAGCAACCTGCCGTTGCGAAGCGCGAGCACGTCGTCGCGGCCGATCAGTCGGCGAAGGCGATACAGCGCGATGTCCAGCGCGTTTCGGCCAGCATCGCCATCGAGCTCTTCCCACAATTGTTCGGCGACCGTCGTCGCGGCGATTCCTGGCCGGCCGGCGGCTACGATGGTCTGCAGCAGGCGCAGCGGCTTCTTCTGGGCCTTTCCCGCGAAAATCAGCGGTTGTTCGTCGACGACCAGCGCGAAGCGGCCCAGCGTGTGGATGCGGACGGGCCATGGCCAGGCCTCGGTGCGGGAGGAAGGCGGCGCCAGCGCGCGACGGCGGACGAGGCGCTTGACGTAGGCCGGCTCGATGCCGGCTTTCAATGCGTGCCCGCACAACGCCGCGATGACGCCGGGGATCCACAGCGAATGAGCGTTCCGGTAGTCCTGGCGTTCCCCGATCGCCAGGCCTTCGCGAAGGTGGTGGTGGCCGGTCGCCTCGTCGCCGGTCTGCAGATGCGACCACGCGAGCGCCAGGCAGGCGGGGAACCGGATCGTGTCGCTGTTCATGCGGTGCCCGAACGCCAGTGCCTGCTCGAGATGCTCGCGGGCGGCTTCGTGCTCGTCCGCCATCATCAGAATCTGGCCGTAGATCGTGCGCAGGACGACGGCCTCGAGATACGGAGACCCGCTGTCGAGACCGGGTGCCGCCGCGTCACGGACCACATCGGTCGCTTCGTCGACCCGACCGCGGAGCAGCAGTGCCGCTGCGCGCCAGAAGCGGTAGTGCTGGACATCGGCGACGCGCGCCGGATCGATCAGTGCACGACAGGCGTCGAGCGCCCGTTCCGCGGCATCGAGGTTTCCCGCCCCGAGCTCGATCTCGACGAGGCGCGCCTGTGTCGCGAACGCGAAAACCGGCATGCCGACCCGTCGCGCGAGGTCGATCGACCGTTCGATGGTCGCTGTCGCAGCGGCGAAATCGCCGTCCTGCCACAGCACGACGCTTCGCGAGATGCCGAAGTGCACCCGCAACGATGCGGCGCTACATCGATCGGGCCGTGCGGCGAGCTCGTCCGAGAGCGCTCGCGCTCGCGAGACATTGCCTTTCCACAGGTGATGGATGACGGCGAACGCCCCGACGCCCAGTCGCTCCGGCGAGTCGGGCATCGACAGCGCCAGGTCCTGCGCACGTCGCGCCAGCGCCGGCAACATCGGATGGTCCGGCCGGCGATACATGATTCCCATGCAGGCACCGAGGACCGCGCTTTCCACCGCCGCGGGGATGACGCCGTCGAAACGGCCGAGCAACGCTTCGAATTCGGCGATCCAGCGATCGAGCGGTGTCGCATCTCCCCACGCGAGGAAGAAGCTCAGGATCATCTGCGCGAGGGCCCGAAAGGCGCCTTCCGTTTCGCCCGCGGCAATGAGCCGGTGGTACGCGTCTGCGAGGACTGCGCGGCCCACGAACAAGTCGCGAAAGCTTTCGCATGTGCCGAACCAGTAGAGGAGCCACATGTCGCCGTCGCGGAACGCGGT
Source organism: uncultured Burkholderiaceae bacterium (assembly GCA_964242935.1). Taxonomy (GTDB): domain Bacteria; phylum Pseudomonadota; class Gammaproteobacteria; order Burkholderiales; family Burkholderiaceae_D; genus CAHJXF01. The sequence continues at coordinate 2,822 of CAXTDA010000530.1, forward strand.
CGGGAAGA
>CAXTDA010000531.1:0-2829 GCA_964242935.1 uncultured Burkholderiaceae bacterium
CCGGCCGCGGCCGGCGCCTCGCCTTGACGGTCAGTCGTCGTCCTCGAGGTTGATCCGGACGCGTCCGAGCAACGCGACGAGCCGCTCGCGCTCGTCGGCAGTGAAACCGGCGACGGCCCGCCTGCCGAGCCGCCGCGCCTGCGCCTTCAGCGTCTTCTGGACCGCCTGGCCGTCGCTCGTCAGCGACAGGCGCTGGCTGCGCCGGTCGGTGGCGTCGGCGCTGCTTTCCAGCAATCCCCGCCCGCGCAGTCCCGCGATCAATCGCGCCAACTGGGCCTTGTCGCGACCGCTCTGTGCCGCCAGGTCGCTCTGCGTCGCGCCCGGATGGCGGGAGAAGAAGCCGACCACCTTGGCGTCCATGTGCGTGATGTCGTGCGGACCGTCGCGCAGGACGCGGTACTGAAGGGCGCGGTACCGGTGCATGACGGAGTGCACGAGCTCCAGCACGTCCTCGTCCGGCAGATGGTTGACAATATCAACTTTAGGTCTCATGATGGATGACATTATCAATCATTTGCGGGCCGATGAACATGGAAGCCGTCGCCAGTCGCGTTCGACGCGTACGCCACGAAGTCAAGCGTCGACGCGTCGACGTCGTGCGGGTCGAAGCGCTGGGTCCGGGTTTCGTCCGCATCGTGTTCGGCGGGGATTCGCTGGCCGACTTCGTCAGCGCGTCGTTCGACGATCACGTGAAGTTCATCCTCGGCGCGGACGGCGACTCGCCGGTCGCGCGCGACTACACGCCGCGACGCTTCGATGCGGCCGGACGCGAGCTGACGATCGAGTTCGCGCTGCACGGCGACGGTCCGGTCGCCGGCTGGGCCGCCGAGGCGCGACCCGGACAGCAGGTGACGATCGGCGGCCCGAAGGGCTCGCTCGTGATCCCGACCGACTACGCATGGCACCTGTTCTGCGGCGACGAGACCGCGCTGCCGGCGATCTCGCGGCGGCTCGAGGAGTTGCCCGCCCGGAGCCGCGCGCTGGTGGTCGCGCAGGTCGACGATCCCGCCGATCGGCGCGCGTTCGCCGGCGCCGCCGACCTCGAAGTGCGATGGGTCGGCCGCGACGGCTCGCTCGTCGATGCGGTGCGGGCGCTGGACCTTCCGGCCGGCGACGGGTACGCGTGGTGCGCCGGCGAGGCCGCCGCGATGGCCGCGCTCCGTCGCGTCCTGGTCGACGAGAAGGGCCACGATCGCCACGCGATCCGCGCCGCCGCCTACTGGAAGCGCGGCGCCGTCGCGCATCACGAGAACCTCGAAGGCTGACGCCGGCGTTACACCAGACGCTCGATCTTCTGCTTCCGCCACACCAGCAGGTACCAGGCCGACTGGAGCACCAGCATCGAGACGAACGTGATCGGATACGCCATCCACACCCCTTCGATGCCGAAGCGATCGGCGAGCGCGTAGGCGACGGGCACCTCGATCGCGACGATGCAGAAGATCGAGATCCCGGTCGGCACCAGCACCGCGCCCGACGCGCGCATCACGCCGCTCAGGACCGCGGCGCAGCCGTAGACGACGCTGCTCCACAACATGATGTGCAGCAGCGACTGCGCGAGCTCGACGACCGGCGCGCTGGTGATGAAGACGCCGATTAGATGCCGCGACAGCAGGTAGGCCAGGACCACCAGGCCGCCGGTGAGGACCAGCGTCAGCTGCAACCCGGTCCGGGTGATCGCGCCGAGCCGGTCGGCGCGTCCGGCGCCGATCGCCTGCGCACCGAGGATCGACGCGGTGATCGCGATCGAGAGCGCCGGGAACTGGACGTAGTTGACCACCTGGTTGACGGCGCCGTAGGCCGCCGTGGCGTCGGCCCCGAAGCGATTGACGAGCGCGAGCAGCACGATCTCCGCGAGCGACATGACGATCACCTGCAGCCCGGTCGGCAGGCCGATCCGCGCGACCAGCCGCAGCAGCTTCGGGTCGATCGCCAGCGCGCGCAGCAGCTCGCGATCGGGCGCGAGCGGATGCCGCTTCCAGCGCATGTAGCACGCCATGAAGACGAGCGCGACGACGAAGGCACCGATCGACGCGGTCGCGGCGGACGTGACGCCGAGCTGCGGCAGGCTCCACCAGCCGCGGATCAGGGCCGGCGTCAGCAGGCACGAGGTCCCGGTCGAGATCAGCAGGGCGAGCAGCGGCGTCACCGTGTCGCCGACGCCGCGCATCAGCTGCGTCGACAGCACGAAGACGAGCAGGCCCGGCATCGCGAACATCATCACGCGCGCATAGCCGATCGCATCGGGCAGCACGGCCGGCGGCGTCTGCAGCAACCGCAGCATCGGCGCCGTCAACGTGCCGCCGACGAGCGCGATCGCGGCGCCGAGCAGCAGGCCGATCGACAACGCGGTCCCGGCGATCGCCTTGACCTTGTGGACCTCGCGGGCGCCCCAGGCCTGGCCGATCAACACCGACGCGCCGGCACCGACGCCGATCACGAGCGAGACCAGGAAGAAGACGAGCGGAAAGACCGACGCGACCGCGGCGAGCGCCCGCGTTCCGAGCATCTGCCCGACGAAGACGGCGTTGAACGTGCCCGACATCGCCTGCAGCACGTTGCCGAGGATCATCGGACCCAGAAAGGCGAGGAAGACGCGCCACAGCGGCCGGCCATCGGTCGCCGGTCGGTGCGTCGCGTCGTCGGCGTCGACGACGTTGAGGGCGCTCATCGTTGATCTCTCCGGGCTCGAATCGGGCCATTGTCCCCGAGACCGCGGTCCCGTCGCGGACCGGTGGCGCCCGATCGATCTATCCTCGGGTTCCTTCGCCCGCGTGCCGTCGATGCCGCCCCCGCGTGAGCCGGCGGACCCGCCCACCAAGATCACGC
>CAXTDA010000532.1:0-2820 GCA_964242935.1 uncultured Burkholderiaceae bacterium
CGCTCGACATCGTCCTCGCCGGCTGGGATCGGCGGCTGCCGGTCTGGGTGTTCGGATACGGCTCGTTGATCTGGCATCCCGAGTTCGACTTCGACCGGAAGGCGCGCGGCCTCGTCTACGGCTATCACCGCAGCCTCTGCCTGTGGTCGCGCATCTACCGAGGAACGCCCGAGAAGCCGGGTCTGGTGCTCGGCCTCGAGCCGGGCGGCAGCGTGCAGGGCGTGGCGTTCCGCATCCCGGCCGAGGTCGCCCACGACCATCTGCGGGCGCTGTGGAAGCGCGAGCTGACGACCGGCGCGTACGTTCCCCGCTGGCTCGAGGTCAGGCTGGACGACGCGGCCGACGACGATGCCGCCGACGACGCGGCGGCCCGGGTCCGCGCGATCGCGTTCGTGATCGACCGCGGCGCCGTCGGCTATGCCGGCGAGCTCGACCGCCGCACGATGCTCGACACGGTCTGCACCGCGAAAGGCCAGAACGGCAGCTGCGCCGACTATCTGCTGTCGACCGTCAAGAGCCTCGCCGAACACGCGATCCACGACCGGCATCTCGCGCGCCTCGCGGTCGAGGTCAGCCGGCAGATCGCGGCGCCGATCGACGCGCCGTCCTGACGCGAGAACGCCGCCCGAAGGCGGCGTTCCCGACGACGACTCAGCGGTCCTACTTGATCGCGAGCCGCTTCGGCTGCACGACTTCCTTCTTCGGCAGCGTCAGCGTCAGAACGCCGTCCTGGTACGCGGCTTCGGCACGCGCCTCGTCGACTTCGGCGGGCAGCGTGAAGGCGCGCAGCCACGAGCGCGTGACGCGGTTGCTGTGCAGGACCTTCGTCCCTTCTTCGGCCGCGTCGGCAGTCTTGACTTCGGCCTTGACGCGCACCGACGCGCCGTCGATCTGCACGTCGATGTCGTCCTTGCCGACGCCCGGGATCTCGATCCCGGCCTCGAAGCGGTCGGTCTTCTCGACGACGTCGAAGCGGGCGGCGACCGACGATCCGGCTTCGGTGGTGACGCGGGGGGTGGCTGCGGCGAGGATGCCGTCGAAGAGCCGGTCGAACGCCGCGCCGTTCAGCGCCGGATAAACGGGACGAACGCGGCTGGTGCGATTCAGGGTGAGATACATGGATGCTCCTGGTTGGTTGGTCGCGGGCGTTTCCCGCATGACGCCAGAAATAGGGAGAGTCGCTGCGATTACAAGGGCTTGAAATCGGCCGCGGCGCCCCCTTGCACGTCGAGAATCTTTTCGAGGACGGCGACCGTCCGCGCCGTGGCGCCGCGATGCGCGGCCGCGAACGCGGTGCCCGCCTGCCCCATCCGGCCACGGCGCGCCGGGTCGGAAGCGATCGCCACCGCGGTGATCGCGAGCGCGTCGTAGTCGGCGACGCGGACCGCCGCGCCGGCGCGGACCGCCTCGTCCCTCGCGACCGCGAAGTTGAACGTGTGGCGGCCGATCAGGACCGGGCAGGCGGCGGCGGCCGCTTCGATCAGGTTCTGGCCGCCGAGCGGCACGATGCTGCCGCCGACGTACGCGACGTCGGCCGCGAGGTAATAGGCCCAGAGCTCGCCCATCGAGTCGCCGACCCACGCCAGCACGCCGGGGCGGAGCGGCTGGTCATCGCTCCCCCGCAGCACGACGAGGCCCATCGCCGCCGCCATCGCAGCGACCGCGTCGAAGCGCTGCGGGTGCCGCGGGACGATGACGAGCAGCACCGGTGCGCCGTCCGCGACCGCATGGCGGATCCACGCGTCGACGATGCCCTCCTCCTCGCCCTCGCGCGTGCTGGCGCAGACGAAGACGCGCGGCGGCACGGTCGACGACGCCGCGATCCGTTCGCGGAACCGCCCAGCCAGCGCCCGCTGCGCGGCGGGCGGCTCGACGTCGAACTTGACGTTGCCGATCGTCGTGACCGACGACGCGGCCGGCGCCGCGAACTCGGTGTCGAGCAGGATCGCGAAGCGCTTCGCGTCGGCCTCGGCCTGCGCGAGGATGCGCGCGAAGCGCCTGGCCGCCGGTTGCATCAGCGCAGGCCAGCGGCGCGCCGCGACCAGCGACTTCGGCGACAGGCGCGCGTTCGCGAGCACCATCGGCGTCCCGGCGCGGCCGGCGGCGACCATCAGGTTCGGCCAGATCTCGGTCTCCATCACGACGCCGACCAGAGGACGCCAGTGGCGGAAGAACGCGGCGACCGCATGCGGATAGTCGTACGCCAGGTAGGCATGCCCGACGCGGTCGCCGAACAGCGCCTCGGCCGTCTCGCGACCGGTCGGCGTCATGTGCGTGACGAGGATCGGCAGCGTCGGGTGCGCGGCCTGCAGCGCCGCGACCAGCGGCGCCGCGGCGCGCGTCTCGCCGACCGACACGGCGTGGATCCACAGGCACCGCGCCGCCGGCCGCCGGCCGTAGCGCCCGAGGAAGCGTTCGGACCACCCGTGCCGGTACGCCGGCTGGCGACGCGAACGCCACAGCAGGTAGGCGACGATCACCGGCGTCGCGGCGAACCACAGCGCGCCGTAGACCGCGCGCGAAAGGCGCTCGCGCGACGCGGGATCGATCGGCGATTCGCTCAACGCGCGCGGCTTCAGGCGGAACGCTGCTCGGCGCGCCGGCGCGCCTCGAGCACGCCGATGCGTTCGAGCGCGTCGACGACCGCCGCCACGTCGGGCTGCTGCCCGAGCTCGCCGAAGCTGCCGAGGTTGATCGCGTTCGGCGACCAGTACGGCGCGTAGCGCCAGCGCGGCGTCGCGCCGAACAGCCCGACGATCGGCCGGTCGAGCGCCGCCGCGAGATGCAGCAGGCCGGTGTCGACGCCGACCACCGCGGTGG